>QMMV01000030.1 GCA_003647435.1 Deltaproteobacteria bacterium
AAAGTGTTACGTTTGCTCTAACATGGGTGATCTCTCGGCAAATGTCAAGCTGGTTTTGTGTCTTCATTTGGCCGGACACGAATACATGCACGGGTTGAAGTGGAGAATATCCTTGATCGAGAATAAAGTCTTGTGATAGTCTCACCCAAATTTTAGCAAGGAACTTGCTGGCCAAAAGGAGAAGGCGGTTAGAGACATGGACTACAAGATCAGGCCTGAGAGGGTCACTATCAGGACTATCGATAGGCATAGTTTGAGCGGAAAGATAAACCTGGGCGTCCATGAGAGGCTTTCCGATTTGTTTACCAAAGAACAAAGGCTATTCATTGTCATGTGTGATGTGACATTCGATGGAGGTAAAGGAGGAACGGGCAGGGTCCTTTTTGTTAATAAGAGACATATGGTATGGGCTGAACCAGAAGCAGTGACACGATAAGATTAGGGCTTTTTTACCTGCAAGCAATTCCATAATCACTTTACGCGTTCGCGAGAACGTTTTTGATAAAGGAGATACATGAAGATTTTGATTTCCGCTGACGGGGCCGATTTAGAAGCCAGAGTAGCGAACCGGTTTGGAACCTCTCGCTACCTTGTAATCGTTGACACGGAAACCGGTGATTTTGATGCAGTGCCAAACCCCGGCATCTCTGGACAACGCGGGTCCGGGATGCAGGCTGTTGTGCTTGCTGTCAGCAAGGACGTGAAAGCGGTTTTGACCGGCTATTGCGCCCCTGCTATCTGCAATCAACTCGAAGCCAATGATATAGAAGTATTGACCGGACTCGATGGCAGGGTACGGGAAATTGTAGAGAGATACAAGCAGGGCAATATAGGGAAGCGCACCGGAACCGGCCTGCAGACCCTCCGCAGGGAGCCCAAAATTGGCAGTGCCGCTTTCATTGGTGCAATTAGAAACTCTGTTAATCAGTTCGCTGGTATATTGCCGGCATTTGTAGGCGTTGTGCTCCTTATCGGTTTGTTTCACACGTTTGTTTCAAAGGATTTTCTGGCCTCGATATTTTCTGGCAATGTAGCGCTGGATACCCTCCGGAGCGCTAGTTTTGGGAGCATTCTTGCCGGAAACCCGATCAATAGCTACATCATTGCAGGAGAGCTGTTAAAGTACGGCCTCAGCCTCGTCGCCGTAACTGCCCTCATTATAACCTGGGTGACCGTGGGCCTGATACAGTTGCCGGCAGAGATAGCGGCTCTGGGCACAAAGTTTGCCATTCTGAGAAATGTCGTCTCTTTTATTTTATCAATTCCGATTGCCATCCTCACAGTGGCCATCTTTAATCTTGTGAAAGGTTGAGTTCGGCATACCGGCTTGGGTTTTTGAAAACATCTGTGCCTGTTTTTTAAAAGAGCTAAAGGATTACAGTTCGGTTAATATGGAATCTAAAAGTAAAAACCACCGCAGGCGCCTGCTCTTTTTTCCCTCTTTTGTACTGCTGATTTATGGAATTCTCTTCGTGACTGTGCCTGATAAGGCACTTGTAGCCCTCAGGAGCAGCGGGGATGTTTTTGTTAATATAATTCCGCCCCTTGCTTTTGTTTTTGCTGTAATGGTGGGAATGAATCTCTTTTTAAAACCGGCGCAGATCGCCGCATTTCTTGGCAGGGCTGGCGGTATCAAGGGAATCGCGCTTTCGGCGGCCGCAGGGATCATCTCGATGGGGCCTATCTATGTATGGTACCCCTTACTCAAAGAGTTAAGAGAAAGAGGAGCGCCGAACACCTTGATAGCCGTATTCCTTTACAACAGGGCTGTCAAGCCATTCCTTTTGCCGGTGATGATTGCGTACTTTGGATTGGCTTATGTGGTGATATTGACGCTGATGACTATTCTGGGCTCAATCGTGGTCGGCTATTCTGTGGGCATTCTCGTCAACGACAAACACGGTTTGCCGGATTAGGGAAAGCGGGCGCTCACTTCTTACATAGTTTCTTTGTCCAGGATCTCCGCTACAGCAAGCGTGGCAATATCCATGAACTTACTATAGCGTGGATCGTTTGGATCCAGCAGGTCGATAACGCGTGAGAAAGAGTTCTCGACAAATATTTCCCGGTCGCGCTCTCTGCGCCTGACACCAAAACGGAACTCCTTGACTTCTTCGGAGCTCAATTTGTTGATGACATTTTTTGCTGTCCATATTGCCCCACTGTTCGCAAGGTCGGATAACCTGGCTGCATAATTGATGGAATCTCCAAGGGCGGTAAACTCGATATTTGATCCTGAGTAGATCGTTCCAAAAAACTCTTTGCCTTCGTTGATACCGATATTTAAATAGATCTCATTCAGCCATCCCTTTCTCATTTTCCACTCGTTGCTGAATCGGCTCACCTTTTTCCTTAACTCGAGCGCGCAACGAATCGCATTCATGAGGTAATTGGACCCCGGTTTTTTGATGAAATAGTACAACATGCCGTCGCCCGCATGTTTGCCGAATACACCATTGTATTTTTCAAAGGAGCCTGCCAGGGTTTTCCGGAGCTGGTTGATCAACTCGAAATATTCGGCGGGAGGCAGCTCTACACTCATTCTGACTGAATCTTCTACATCAGCTACGAGTACACAAAGTGAGACTAAAGAAGGCATGCGCTCACTGAGTAGCTTGGTGATTACTTTCTCGCGGCATGAAAGAAGTTCCAGAATCCGATCGGGCAATTTTTCGGACGGTACATATACGAAAAATATACCCTCTCTGAAAAATACCGTATAGACCTCGTGGGAAGCGATGGAGCCGTCCTGCCTTACAAAGTTGATCGCCGTGTGACTGATGCTTTTTTCAGAAGAAGGGGGCTTCCTGTCATATATCTTTTCCAGGGTGCTTATTTCCCTTTTGGAAATTCCCTGATAAAGTTTTGGCAGACTACTTTTCGGAAATTTAGGCTTCGCAAATGCCAGGTGGAAAGCGACTATTTCCTCCCAGTTTCGCATGTGGTCATGAAATTCCCATGTGAAAAACAACCGGAAGATATTTCTCGATTCTAATTCAGCGATCGACCTGATGGGTTTACTAAACACCTGATCCTCGGCCTCAGAATTGATCCACTCTATCTCAAAATCTGTGTTGATTAAATAGGCCGGGAAATGGATATCCTCAATAGTCACTGTTAGGGCTGTATCAGTGATCTTGCTGGATCTGTCCGGTATTCCGGAAGTGAGCCGATCAGCAGAACCATTATCTGTTCGCCTGCGTCGGAATGGCTCGGCAATCGATGGCACATCCTCAAACTTCCTTGCTATCTCTTCCATGGAATTACCCTCCCGCTTTAAACGCTTTACAATCTCGATCCGTTCTACGGCTTCTTCCGGGAAGTAGCCTATTTTTCCCGGCCTTTTCATGTCACCGGGGGGTCTTTTGACAACAGGTTTCGGAATGATCCCAATGGCGATATAATTGTTAAGTGTTGCTCTTGAGATACCCGTTTTCAGAAGGAGTTCTTTGCTGGTGATCCAGTTTTTGTCAACGAGAGTGGGCATAGAGATGGCACCCCGGCTGTCTAAAAGAGACTCGGTTTGTCAGGCAGCTGTCCAGGAAAACAAGAGGCTCCGGCTCTATGCTTATACAGTATAAAAGGTTTGTCAAGAGAAAAATTAGACTGTCTAAGATTCCCTGGTTCGCCTTTTCAATTTCAGCAGTAGCATTCGTGTTTTTGCTTGCCCAAGGACATGATTTGCTCGGAGGAGTTTCGGGTATTCGTCAGGAAGAACTACGACGGGCTTGAGGTTGACATCCTGTTGAATGGTTAAGCATCGGACGGCAGATGAGGGGGCAGGACTCGTCTTCAGGGTGATCTTTCCCGATCTTTCCACGGGGAACGAAAGGAATTCAGGGGGGGTTACCTGAAAAGAATCAATCCCCTCAGGCAGTGTTACTTTTATGGTGATATGCAGTCTGCTGTAGCGGTCTCGATACATTGGATAGTTGCGCTTATCTCTTTCAACTCCTTCAATACCGGTGATCAAACCCGGCAACTTAAGATAAAGAAAATCTCCCTGGCGGGCTGCAAAGTTATCCACTCTTACTGAGAATTCCTCTACCGCGGGATAGACATTGTAATTGGTGATATATGTATCCGTTGCTCGGGCTGAGCGGCTGATCGAGTTCACCAATTCCTGATGATGGCGCCGGCGTTCTTCGGGGGACATCTCGTCCATTTGCTTGTGAAACCGCGCAAAGTCCATCCCGTAAATCCGGCGCTTTTTCTTGATCGTCACGTCGCCGTTTTCAAGCAGCTTGAGAGAAAAAGTCTGGTCCTCGCGATCTTTCAATTCAGGTGCCAGGGCGCTGATGGTTATAATTTGCCCGGATTGCAGCAACAGGCCGGGGTGCCCATCGCTTGGTGTGCTCCCAAGTGCGGCATACTGATCGGTATCATTCAGGTAGATGTATCCCTCATCTGTATTCACGCGGACAAGGAGATCATGAAACCAGGCTGGATCGGGGCATTCCCGCAAGGGACGCTGCAGGCTTTTCACCGGCGAGGCCCAGGATGAAAGAACAAACTCCGGGCTGTAGCCCGCGGCATGCAGCAGGGCGTACAGCAGGACGGCCCGGTCTGCAGAGTTTCCGTATCCGTCGGCCAGTGTTTCGTCGCTCGGGCTTATCTGGTCAAGGGGTATGTCACTGATGGCCACGCCGACGGGGCGGATATTTTCTGCCACAAAGTCACGGATGGCGAGAATCCGCTTCCTGTCGCCACAGATCCCCTTAACCAGGTCTTTTCCCTTGGCCGCGGTTTCTGGCTGTGACGTAGCGGCTTTTAGTAATTGCTGACGTACCTCGTTAGCATAATCTGACCAGTTTCCCGCTGAGGCAAAGACTACCGGGTTGAAACTGTACCACGGAGGCATGTGGTCTTCGCGTTTTACGGGTTCCACGTTTGTTGCGGTAAACTCATAGATTGTTTTATTCCCACAGCGTCTCGATCTTTCGCAAATAACCGGTTGGGGCTTACGTTTCCACAGGCTGTTTAGCCCTATTCCCTGATCGGCCTTCAAGATTTTCAAAGGGAGATGATCCGGGATTTTCAACCGTACCGTTTTTCTGACAACAGGATAATGGTAGCGGAACATGCCGTCTACGGAAAAGAAATAGTGGTCTGGCGTCTCACTACAATTTTGCTGCATCATATCGTGATAGCAGAACGCCCCGTTCATTGAGAAAAAAGGGCGGTTTTTCTTTTTTCGTACAATTGTGTACTCGATTGTGCTCCCCTTCTCCACGCCGGGGAGGCTGACTACGAGAATCTTGGCTGCCGGATAGCGGGGGGCATCTCCAACCCAGCAGGCGTCCATCTCGTTGATTTCTTTATCCTCAACCCTTTTTATCTGTCCAGATGTAGATGTAACCAGACCCTTTTTGATCTCCACATCCTCCCAGATCGGATTGTAGTCTATATATATGTTGCTGTTTTCTTTCTTGCCTGCATAAGTGAGGACTTTTATTTTAACCTGCTTGGTTTCTGTCCAGTTGCGTGCATCTTCAAGATCATATTCATCAAGCTCGTCGAGGATGACGGCATCTGCATGAAAGGCAGAATACCATTCGGCGGCAGTTGCGAGTTTTTTGGCAGCGGGGGCGGAAAAAATCGCCATCTTTCGGTTACTCGATTCGATCTTTTCCATCGTTTCCCGAAAAGACAGGTAATCTTCAGGCGAATACTCCGGAAGCTTGATCTTAAAGAGGCTTTCGCACACAAGCGTTTCCCCGTTAAATGATAAGTCCCGTCTCCATGCAGTTCCCCTTTTTTCAACAATTTCAGATTCCGGCAGACTCACGATCCCCCCCACGGATCCATTTAGAGTTAACCGGGTGATCTCTTTTACGCCGCAGGCGCACCGTGTGAAATACGGGTATTTCCGCTTTCTGAGGCCCATTTCCCTGGTGAGCCGGTGCGCCATCCCTACTCGATTTCCCAGGCGCAACACGGGAAGCATAACGATATTTTTGCCCGCTATGAGAATATCCTTTACTTGAAAGGAAAGCCGGGCCTCTAATTGCTTGTCGGTGTCAAGTATGTTGGCAGGCCTGATTTCATAACTGTCGAGCCGGGCCCCCGGGGTGATTTCCTTGATGATTTTCTCAAAATATCCCCGTCGTTCATCGGCGGATAGTCTTGCAAAATAGCCGCGATAAACATTGTCATTGATACCGCCAAATCGGAGGACTGTTTTTGCCTTCAGGTTGCCTTTTGCGTCCAGCTCACCCGTTGTTTCGATAAACATCATGTTCTCTTCCGGCGGTTGAACGGGGGTGGTCCGGAGTGTTTCGCCTTCCGGGGTGGCGACAAGGTAGCTCTGGTTATTGAGATAGGGCGGGAAAAGCCGGCGGGTGTTCTCGTCGGTTGGGTCCATCAGGAGGTGGGAGCCGTCTTGTTGCCGTACGCATGTAATGGCGTGGTTGAAAAACGGCTGGGGAACCTCGGGATCTTTTTTCGGGCCCACCATGATCAGGGCGGGGTAGGCATCAAATCCCGCCAGTCGCAGCATCGCTACCAGCAAGGCCGCCTTATCGCGACAGACGCCGGCACGTCGATCAAAGGTCATGATGGCCGGATGCGGCTCATATCCCGGGGAGACTTTTTCCACGGTGAGGCCCAGGTAACGGATCTCCTGTGATACCCACTGAAAGAGTCTCCTGATTCTTTCGTGCGGATCATCAATCCCCCTTATCAGCCGCTGAACTGTTTTTTTCATCTCGGGCGAGGTTTTGTCGATGTTTGGCTTGCTGAGGTTCCAGTACCAGCGCGATATCTGTCTCCAATCTTTAACGGTACTTACCAGCAACCGCTGTACCTGTGTATGCAGGGGTGGCATCCTCGGTTCGGGGAAGGCACGGGGGACGTTTTTGGCAATCCATTTGTAGACGATGAAATCGCCTTCCTTTTCTTCTGTATGGGTCACGGTACCCGGGATTTCTGCTTTGAGGGCGATGCGCTGGAGCGGCTTTTTCCTCGGGGCAACAACCGTGTACTCGGAGCGTATGATAGGATTTATGCCTTCAAATACGGCATAGTCGCTCCAGGTGCCAGGCACACGGACTCTGGCATAATCGTCAAAGATAATGAAGTGGACAAGGTCCCCCACTTTTAGCTCGGGGATACTTACCTGCAGGATCTTGTTGTTGGGGTTATATATATTTGAGCGCATCTGGGCAGGTTCGACCATGATACGGCTGTTTTTATTTATATCGACGGCGGTTGCGGTGCCATTGCTTTTGATGACCTCAACAAGGGTGAACCTGGTGGTGTTATAGGGGATGGTGAAAGAGGAAGAGATGGTCTTGAGCGATCGCTTTCCCTTTTCGGTCAGAATCTTGGAATAAGATTCATACCATTCGATATAGGTTCCGTTTTCGTTATATTTAATCCACCTGTGCTCATCTACGTCTACTACATCGGCATTCGGGTATTTGGCGCGGGTAACCGTCTTTGCAACTTTGATTACCTTTGTTTTGTCCAGCGTCCTCCAGCAGGAGGCCGCTTGGCCGGCCAGAGAAAGTGAGGCCTGTAGCAGGACGAAAAAAGCAACAAATAGTGCAATGCCACAGGCTGCCGCATACCTTTTTTTCAAAGGTCTCAAACCGCGGTGTTTAAAGTCTTTGAGAAGATACTTTCTCATGAAACGAGCCACAGAGCCCTGCCCGAAATTTTGTCGAGGACATGTTTTGCGACACTCCCGAGGAAGAAGGCTTTGTCCAGGAGGTACTGGGAAATGGTGGGTTGCACATGAAACAGCGTATAGCTGACATCTTTTACGGGCAACGACATTCTGACGGCGTACTTAATTGCATCTGCAGAATGGATAGAATCATCAACGGCCAGCAGGATTTTTTTCTTCATCGGAGTTTCTCCTTTTCTGACGGCACCACGTGGCATAGTAGTCCGCGGCATGCATTGCCCGCCTATATGGTTCACAACAAACCAATGATCGTATCAGTTTAGATTTTTGACAATATTTATGTATCCTTTTTGAAAGGGCTAAGGTGAACCCCAATCATTGAGTATCAAGATGTCTACTGTACGTCAAGAAAAAGAGACCCGATCTGCAGCGGCAAGAAGTTGACGTACCAGGCAGATTGGACTAAAGTGTGATTATGTTTGGCTGAGAAGAAAGATTATAAATTACCATGAACCAATGAAACAATGACAAATGACCATGAAGATAACGATACTCGGTTCTGGAACCTGTGTCCCATCTTTGAAGCGGAGCAGTTGTTCGATCTTGATGCAGGTGGAAACAACAATGCTCCTCTTTGATTCAGGCGCAGGTACGATGCATCGGCTCCTCGAGGCAGGGGTCGGCATCGACAGGATCTCTTTTATTTTCTACAGTCACCTTCACCCGGACCACACAGGCGAGCTGGTCTCCTTTTTGTTTGCCACAAAATATCCTGAAAGTTACAGACGACGCAAGCCCTTTACCATTGTAGCGGCAAAAGGCTTTACAGAGTTCTATGAAAGGCTGAAGCTGGCTTATGGGAAATGGATTGAACTTGAGCCAGGTCTGATGACTATTACAGAGCTTGATGATAGGGGGCGCGATCACCTTGATTGCGGCCTTTTCGATGTAGACAGCACCCCCGTGAAACATATCGACAGCAGCCTTGCCTATCGAATCACCGCACCTGATGGCAGATCCGTTGTCTACTCGGGCGATACCGATCTGTGCGAAGACCTTGTTAGCCTTTCAACAGATGCCGATCTTCTGATTTGCGAGTCCGCCATGCCCGATGGGATGAAAGTCCCGGGCCATCTGACGCCGTCTCTGGCTGGCCGGATCGCCGCCGAGGCCGGCGTAAAAAGACTCGTGCTCACCCACTTTTATCCGGAATGCGAGTCGGTGGATCTGTATGAACAGTGCCGAAAGACTTATCAAGGCCCCTTGCTTCTTGCCCGGGACCTTATGGAGATAGTTTTAGATCGTGAAGGATAGTGTGCGAAAAAAATACCCGACGGTTGCAGAGGTGACAGACATTGAGCGCATCGAAATGGTCAAAGAAATCTTTGCTACTGTCACCGGAAGCTATGATTTATTAAACCATATATTGAGCCTGGGGCAGGATATCGCATGGCGGCGTTTTGCAGTAAAGAAAATGTGTTTCTTTGACACCTGCCGGATGCTCGATGTCGCAACAGGTACGGCCGATTTGGGGATTACAGTTGCCCGCTGTCATCCCGACACCCATATCACAGGACTGGACTTTGTGCGAGAAATGGTCAACGTTGCGCATGAAAAGGTTCGCGCAAGGCATCTCTCAGACAGGATACGGCTGATGGTGGCTGATGCCCTTTTCCTTCCTTTTCCTGATAGCTCCTTTGACGTAGTTGCAATGGCTTTTGGCCTCCGGAATATCCCGGATAAAGTGTGTGCACTCAGGGAGATGTGCCGTGTCGTTGTGCCAGGCGGGCAGGTAATGGTGCTGGAATTGACTCTGCCGCGTATCAGAATTTTTCAAAGGCCTTATGCCGTCTATCTAAACCGGATATTGCCCCGGCTGGCGACAGCATTTTCCTCAAACCCGGGTGCTTACCATTACTTAGGGGATTCAATCATGAATTTTCAGACACCGGAGATACTGGCCGGGCTTATGAAAAAGGCCGGGCTGGAAAGGGTCAGAAAATATCCCCTTACGCTGGGGGTCGCCCATCTCCACGTTGGCGTAAAGCCGGCGGTGTTCTGAAGACGAAGCTGAGCTGACAAGCATGTGGGCACTCCGATTAGAAAGAGGCTCACTGTTTGAGACGGTTTCTAAGCGGAGTGCCCGCATGCTAAAGTGTTACAAACCGGGCAAGCCATGGCCTCAAAGTCTGATCAAAGTTCTGGTTTAATCCGTGTTGGGACGGCCTCCTGGACAGAAAGGACCCTGATTGAAAGCGGTAGCTTTTATCCCCGTAACGCAACCACCGCCGAAGGCCGGCTCAGGTTCTATGCCGGGCACTTCGATACCGTGGAAGTAGACTCCACCTACTATGCAATGCCTTCCGAAAGGAATGCCACCCTCTGGGCAGAGCGCACACCGCGAGGTTTCATATTTCACATCAAGGCCTATTCCATGCTCACCGGCCATCCCACCCTGGTGAAAAGCATCCCGCAGGTGTTGCGGGGAGAACTTCCAGCGGAGATCCTGAAAAAGCAAAAAGCGAGGGATTTTCCGAAGGAGATCGTGGAAGCCGCCTTTGATATGTTCTCTTCTGTTGTAAGGCCGTTAAAGGAGACAGGGAAGCTCGGGTGTCTCGTTTTTCAATTTCCGCCCTGGTTTGTGCCGTCTCGCCCTGCTTATTGCTGGCTGGAGCTGGTAAGGGAAAAACTCCCCGGGTACCACCTGGCGGTGGAATTTCGCAACAGGCGATGGCTCACCGCCCCGGAGAGGGAAAGATGTGCCAGGTTTTTAAAAGACTATGCATTTTCTTACGTTATTGTAGATGCTCCGTGGATAAGGGGCTGGGAAGGCCCCATAGAAGTGACCGCTCCTGTTGTCTATGTCCGCCTCCACGGTCGGAACCGAGAGAACTGGTTCAAAAAAGGCATAGAAACCGTTGAGCGCTACCGGTATCTTTACAAAGAAGACGAGCTCGGCCGATGGGCCGACAAAATAAAACAGGCAGCCAGGAAATCCGAGCAGACCTTCGTCATCCTCAACAACTGCTACCAGAACTACGGTATCAGAAATGCCAAGATGCTCCAGTGGCTTCTTCGATAGGGGAATAAGCCTTTACTTTCCAGATGTTGTCTGCTTTGCCGCTTGACATCCAAGTAAGGGTTTCGTTATATTTAGTTGTGGGGTATTACTTCAGGCCTTTTAAAAAATACCAGCAAGGAATCTACAGGCCATCATTTAGGTGTCAGGTGTCAGAACAGTGGGCATTGAAACCCGAAACCCGAAAGTTGTGATGCAGAAAAAACCAACCTGTGAAGAATTAAAACAAAGGGTCAAGGAGTTAGAGGAAGAAGCCCTCAGGTACAGCAAGGCCGAAGAGAGACTGAAGGGAGTTCTTGCCGACCTTGCTACCAAAAAGGAAGAGCTTGACTCCTTTGTTTATAGGGTCTCCCATGATCTCAAGAGTCCCATTGTTACCATCGATGGTTTCGTTGGCGCCTTGAGAGAAGATTTCGGGGATGTCCTCCCGGAAGAGGGAAAGAAATATCTCAGATACATAAGCGATGCCGCCCGAAAGATGGAGCTTTTGATCAACGACTTGCTCGATCTTTCCCGCATCGAGCGCGTAAACCGAAAAAAGAGAGAGTTCCCTTTTGCCAGGCTCGTAAGAGATGTCCTCAAAGCGCTTCAACCGCAGGTCAAGGCGCGGGGTATTGTGGTTAACATTGAGGAAAATCTCCCGGTCGTTTACGGTGATAGAAGGCAATTGAGCAGGGTAGTGGACAATCTATTGACAAATGCGATCAAATATATCGGAAAAGAAAATCCATGCCCGCGCATTGACGTGGGGGTCGAGGAACAGGATGACCAAAAGGTCTTTTTTGTCCGTGATAACGGTATTGGCATTGACGAAAAGGATTTTGACAAGATTTTCCAGG
>QMMV01000031.1 GCA_003647435.1 Deltaproteobacteria bacterium
GGACAAGGCGCGGGAACTGGAGAAGGTGGATAAGGAAATCGAGCGGACGAAAAGCGCCCTGGATCGCTACTTCGCCGCCTTCGAAGCGGGGACGCTGAAGCCCGAAGTGCTGAACGAGAAGATTGAGGAGTTCAGCCTGCGCCTGCAGCAACTGGAAGAGGAGAAGTCAAACCTGGAAGGGGATATCGAAGGGATGAGCCTGGGTGAGATCGACCAGGAGGGGATCAAGGCATATGTGGACGCCTTGGAAGCCGTACTGGAAAACGGCGGTAACGAACAGAAAAAGCACCTTCTCCGAACGCTGGTGGAGAAAGTGCTCGTTCACGATAAAGACAGGTATGAATTCACGTTCCGACTGCCGGATGGATCGACGCTTCAGCACGCACTGGAGACCATCCCCGAGGACGAGGCTAACTCATTATCTGTTAACCAGTTAGCGCCCACGGTTTGCAATCACGACACTGCTGCTCCCCGTTTGCAACCCTTCTCATTATAGCCATCCACCGCCAAGAAATCACCCAACGTTTTGATACGCATCATCTTACAATAAAAACGGGGCATTCCCGAGAGGGCGGAAACGGCGTAGATTTGGATTTCCTCCCGCTCCGGTCTGAGCCAGATGTCGCAAGCCGTGCCGCAAGTTTGTCGCCCGCCATAGCTCTCGCATTTTATGCCTTTCTCCATGCGATCACACACCACCCATTTTGTCGAGACAGGCAAATATGAAACGTGCCGCTATGCGTGCACCCTCTTCATGCCACTCGTCATTTTTCCGGGGATCAGCGTAATCCACGATGCTCTTTATGACCACAAACCCCGTTTTCTCGCCCGCTGCTTCCTCAGCTGCTTCTGCTATCCCTTCGCCCTCCATCTCAATTCCAATTACGCGTCGGTCTTGTTTTTCAAGCCAGTCGACTACATCTTCAGCACTAATCACTAATGAACCCGACGCCACTACTCCTAAATGTACTCTCGGGAATCTCTGTCCTGACCTAACAGGCTTTTGTTTGCATCGTTCACAGGTTGGCCATGGAATACGATCTACTTCTTTCCACAGATCTTGATTGCGTTTTAGGCGCTGGGCGGTCCTGAATATGGCCCCCCTTGCACTAACCCCATTTCCAAGTTCCACTTTCAACCGCTGTCTCCCTCTCTTCATTCCAACAACTTTGCCGTATAGGTAAGGCAAGATTCGTGTAGATACAACAAGATCCCCAAATAGTGGTCCCTCATCTAGGTTGGCAACATCACCATTTTCTTCAGACACGCTCTCACCGCACTCCCTGCACAATACCTGCCCTTTCCCTCCCGGTCTTCTTCCTGCGGCATAGCCGCAAAGTACAACTTCTTTTGGCTTAAGCTCACAAATCATTTTTGCAGATACTACAGCAGACCTAACACTTCCATAGGTGCCAGCTTCCATTAACGCAAGGCTGTATATTCTTCCAGTGGCCGATGCTTGATAATAGCCGCGCCAGTATCCGCGTTCAAAATACGGTTGGCCAAATCCTTGTTCCGCCATTCGCAAGGCAAGTTCCTCTTTGATTGCCGTAAATTCATCTGGAAGGGCAGCAACGATGCCCACATCACACCAGCCTGCTCTAAAGCGTCGCTCGATATTATTCCAAGCAAATAGCTGTTGGTGGGAATCCGATTTAACGGAGCATTCTGGTTCCGCCTTCATTTCTTCAGGGAGCTCCATAGCATTGGCAAGTAGATCTGTGGCCGATATCTTACTTTCCCTTCTGAACCTTTGTCCTTCAAGTTGCTGACAATAGTTGTGAATACTCCGAATTGAATCAAAGTCTCGCGCGTCTATTAACTTTATGGAGACCAATTTCCCCTTTTCATATATAGGCTCCAGAGATTGGAAAAACCGTTGCTGGAAACAGAACCTAAAGTACTCAGAAATCCGTTCGGAAAGTACACGAACTGCAGAAGACGAATCTGCTTGTGCCCAGCTTGCCGCCACTATCTTTGTCTGGTCGTTCCCTGGCAAAACCTCTTCAGTTTCTATTTCACTGGATTTAAGTTCAAAAGGGAATTGCATAAGTCTGCATATGGCAATGGAGTGCTCCACTTCGGAACCAAATCTACCTTGGTGAGTGAGGAGAATCCAGGCACTTCCGGCAAATCCGCTCTTTATTACACCAGATTTTTCTATCACTTCTTCGTCCCAGGCGGTCTCAACGTCTTTGATTCGCCCAATATAGATTGTAGCCAGTCTACAAACGGTTAACTGGTTGAGGTTATGCATTAATCTGCCACGTGGCCCTCGCAGATCTTGCGGGGAGTTTAGATTAGCAAAAGTAGCATAGTGAACATCATCAAATAGGAAGAATAACGCTCGGATCTTGTTCCTAAACAGCGGGTGATCGAGAGTATTTACATAGAGATCTTCAAAGCGACCATGCTTCGTTGCGTCAGTCAGCACGGTTAAATCCGTCCCATATAGCCATAGGTCCCCGTCACAATCGGAATAGATTGCTGCGATTAAATCCCGGATGTGTTGCCAGTCAACCCATCGACCATTCAACGGTATCCTGTGGTGGATCCTCATTTGCACCTCCACAAGGTGTAAGTAAAGGCTTCCTTGTAGGATCTTGGCTATTCACTCCACCAAGACAGTCATTAGCACGAATTTCCTCTGGCGGCTTAGTCACGTCTGCTTTTTCGCCTCTGCTAGATCCCAGATCACGAATTAAGACACTTCTATGACGAGGAACTCCAAAACGTGTTTCCATTTTTCTACACAGATCATACAACCGTTGCAGCTTAATGGGACAACTTTCGTATGGGAAGAAAGATGGCTCCTCATTTATCCAGCTTTCAAAACTACACTTTCCTTCTTGCGATGCGACCTCATAGAGATGGGTTCCAGGATGTATATGTGCTAAGTTACATGTCACCTCATCCGGGCGAGCTCTCCGCAGGAGGTTCTCGGTCTCAGAAATGTCTTCTGCGGTTTCTGTGGGATAGCCAAACATCAGAAAGAAACCTACCGTGATAGCGGGGTGCCGCCGCAATAATGCCATGCTGTCAAGTATCTTTTCATTCGTGTACATTTTTCCCATGAGCTTGCGCAGACGTTCTGAACCCGTCTCAATGCCGAAATAAATACACCCGCCACCTACGGCTTCAAAGAGCCGTAGGAATTCCTCGTCCAGACAATCCATTCGAGTTGTACAGTAAAGTTGTAGTCTCAATCCTCTTCTTAGCATCTCTGTTAAAATTGCCTTCGCACGGTCCAATGGATAAGAGAACACATCATCGTTGAAGTGCACCTTCTTGAGACCAAGACCGCTAATGCCGTATTCTACCTCGTCAACAACCCGTTTCACATTGCGGCAACGAAAACGACCGCTCCAGAATGCTCTCGAATAACAGAAAGAGCACCGGTATGGACATCCACGTGATGTCATCACAGGAAGTGTATCAAATAAATCGCCACAAGCCTCGGAACGGTATCCGATGTAAGTAGGTATAGGATAAGCATCGAGATCTTTAATTAACCTTGGTGAGAGCTCTTTTCCTTCTCCAAGGATAATACCTGGGATTGATTCGGGGTTAATCTCATTGTTGCCATATGCGGCAAGCAATTGGGGGAAAGCATCTTCACCTTCTCCTGTTACTAGAGCATCAATAATATTGGAATAACGACTAATGAAGGGGCGCCCTACAATCGAAGCGTGAGGACCACCGATAACGATCTTCGTTTGTGGAGAAACTTGACGTACAGTTCTCGCGATATTGAGGGCAATACGACGTGTTGGCGACGTGGCGTTAATTCCAACTACATCTATGGAATCGGAAGACAGGAGGCGGCGTATCTCTTCTTCAAAGCGTGGCATCCGACTTGGGTCATATCTGAGCAAGAGTCGAAGCGAATCAAGTACTTCTACATGATGTCCTTCCGATTCAAGAATCTTCGCAAGCACGTTTATTCCAAGAGCAGGGGGGCTAAACCCCTCAGCAAGGGAATGTTCTGAAACCGCCCTGCGATGAAAATCTGGGTGTACAAGAAGAGCTTTCACTTCCTCGGTTGCCTCCTATCAATCAATGCCGAACAGAACTACTGTACTCCTCAACATTCATGATTGTACTATTTTCCCGCCCAATGTAAGAGCCTCTCTTGGAGGATAGCCAACCCAACATTAGCGAAATACCCAAGTGCGCCGATTAGAAACAGTGTAGCGTACATGTCGTGGATTCGAAAAAGTTGTTGATCGTCATAAAGTCGGAGTCCAAGTCCTCTCGTTGATCCGATAAACATTTCCAAAACAACGACAAGAATAAGGGAGATTGATGCCGCTACACGAAGACCGTTGGCGATTTCTGGCAGAGAGGCCGGCACTGTGATTTTCCAGAATGCCTGCCACCGGTTAAGCCGTAAGGTCTGAGCGACCAGATTGTATATATCCGGCAAATTTCGAACTGCTCCAGCAGAGTAAACGAGCAAGATTAGTGCACACCCGGTTGTAACACATGCCAGCTTTGCTGCGTCACCGACACCCAAGAAGAGCATAGCGACAGGAAATAACGCTGTAACTGGTACGCTTCGGATAAAATCTACAGGAACTTGCGCAACATCATAGCATCGGGGAGTGAGGCCTAGTAACATCCCGAGTGGCACTCCTAAAATGATGCCCATTCCAAAGGCAACTATTGTCCGTGCGGCGGTTAGAGCGATGTCTGTCCAACACTCGACGCTTGCAAGCATTCTCCAAAGATGTCCGGCCACCTCCCAAGGCCAAGGTAGAAATCGGCGAAACTCCCCGATAGAAGCAGCGATTGCGATCCATAGAGCAATGCTACTCAATATTCCAAGCACTGGTGCTATACGTTTGTGTTGCATTGCCATAGCACCTCGTAAACATGTTCCCGTGCCATCTGGACTTTTTTGGAACTCAAAGCTTGATAATCCCTGGGCCAACCAAGGGGCACATCTACCCATCGGCGAAAAACCAAAGGTGGGCCATCTACCACCAAAATTCTGTCCGCCGTTAGGAAACAATCATCAAGATCATGCGCAACTATGACCCATGCCGCGTCTCTCTCCACGGCAGCCCGGCAAAGAAATTGAACAGCAAGCCGTTTGTGTGACACGTCAAGGCTTGATAACGGTTCATCTAAGAAGAGCGCACTCGGACAACTAATAAGAGCTCGAAGCAGACATATCAACTGCCTCTGCCCCCCGCTGAGTTGATAAGGGTATTTCTGCAAAGCAGCTGTCGCCCAATCAGGAGGAGCCTCCCCTACAACGTTTGATAGTGCCTCTTTGACGTCAAGTGGATCCCCGAGAGATTGCAAGGCAAGTTTCAGATTCTCCTCAACGGAATACCAGTTCAATAACGAGCGTGAATAATCTTGAAAAACAAATGCTGTCTGGATTTGGCTACTGCTGCTGACAACCCTTTTCCCTTTACTCGGGTGCAAAAGGCCCGCAAGAAGGTACAGGAAAGTACTCTTCCCGCAGCCATTGGGACCATATAATGCTATCCGATCACTTCTACCCAGCGTAAAGTTACATTTGTAAAGCACCCCCCTGGCGGTATCCGAGTAAGAAAAGCCCACATTGCGCAGTTCTATCAAGAGGTCGTCATTCATGGAAGTTGCGACCCTCAAGCGTTGGATGACGATGGTGGCGCCAAAGTGCTATGACCGGTGATTCAATCCGCGTAGCCACAGAATAAGCACATTCCATGAGAAAGTCTAAAGAAACAGGAGAAATATCCGACCGTACGGTTGGGTAATCAAGTGTATAAAGGTATATCTCCAACGGTCGGAGGATATGGAGAAGCTGGCTGTATCCTTCACCCAGAATATCTTCTGCATTGCCAGAAGCACCACTAATCACTATTGTCGAAGCAGCCACATTTCTCAATGATTGGCCAACCTTCACTGCCTGCATAGTAGCCATCCATGCGTCAGAGCCATTAACTATTTCTACGGTAGCCATTGAGCCGCCATCTACTTTTAGAAACACTCGAGAGAAATCATCAAGGCATTGAATGACTCCTTCTTGAACAAGGTGAACGCCATCCGTAAAAAGATTCAAAGGCGTTTCTGGAAAGTATTGGTCCCGAAGTCGTTTTGCTATCTTCACCATCTCTGCGAAGCCAGGATGAAGTGTGGGCTCCCCATTGCCTGCGAACGTGATAGAATCTGGAGTCTCGCCTCCTGCCTTAAGGTAGGAGTGAAACTCTCTATCCAACCGATTTAGAAGCTGTTCCGTAGGCATCAGTTGTGCGTAGCCGGAAGCATCTAGTTTAACGTCCAGATCGCAGTATATGCAATTGAAACTGCAGACTTTTCCAGTGGGAAATAGGTTGATACCCAATGAAAGTCCCAACCGCCGGGAAGATACGGGGCCATATAAAACTTTATTCGAGTTATTCCATGCATAAGCACGCCAATCCGGTCTATCTCTGCATATCCAGAGACTAGGAGAGGAAAGCTTTTCCTTCAGCGAGGTAGTGTTAGTTACCAAGGAACGCATCTTCAAGCGTTACCTCCGATGGAATGAGCTTCATGTCAGCTAGAACTTTAATTGCCATGCGCCAGTCTGAAAGAGAAACGCTTCGCGGCTCGGTCCAACCTACGAGACTCATGTGTTGTGCAACCTCTAGGGAGACAGAGGCGTACTTCGGCATGACCGTACGCGCTTCAGTCTCATTAGACGAGATAAACTTGAGGGCATCCCGGATAGCTGCACGGTAAGCAGAAATTGCTTCAGGTCGTTCTTTAAGCGTATTTGCCGATACAACACCCGCACCAGCGTAGAACGGATCGTGGATATAACGCGCAAGTAATCCACGGCTTACAATTCGTGCTTTGATCTTTGAGACGGCTAAAGTCGGTATAGGTTCGAGGGTGTATAGTGCATCTACACTTCCAGACTCAAGTGATTGTACCTGTAAGTGTGGTGGCAGGGGAACAAATGTTACACCGTGGTTCTCGCCAAGTTGACTGCGCAAAAACCGGTCAGCATAAGTACGAAGCGTAGTACCCGGATGCAGGCCGAGCTTCTTTCCTCTGAGATCTTCTAATGACCGCACTTCACTACCTTCCATCACGACAAGGGCATCAGGCGAGAGTTTCTCCGTGAGCACTTCAAGAAGATATATACGAAAAAGTCCTGGGGAATTCCGTTCGAGATTTGCTAATACTGTAAGAGAGGACATCCCAGTAACATCTATTCGATCCGTCGCCAGAGCCTGTGCCATTTCGTTCGCGGAGCCAAATCTCACGAGGTCCACTTTTACTCCATGTTTCTCAAAGAAACCTTGATCCTGAGCTATGAACACGGGCAAATAGAGCATCGTTGGTTGGTAGCCAACACGAAGGTGTCCAGGACTCCGCGAAGCTGGACGGTGCATCCATAAGAAAAGTCCCGCTACGATCACAAGAATTGTAAAAATCAAGATCACGAAAGCGGTTCGCTTGCGCACAGTATTCTCCTCTCTGTTCTACTTCTTTCTCTCCGAGACCCCTTCTGGAGCAGAAAGCATCCACGCATCAATCTGTCCTGGTTCAGCGGGATTTGGAATTTTGGCCTGCTTATCTTAGTTGGTACGCTGAGTGATAACATGAAAAATATGCACACTTTCAGCGTTGGGTTTTCTAAGCATAAAGGGGTCTATCGTCCGGTGATATCTGTTTTCTTTTTGTGTAGGCGTGGGGAAGTTTCCCTCCCCACGCCTGACCCACCGTTCCGATGAGCCCCTGCCGGTCTATCCCCCCGCCTTCGCGGGGGCAGGCTCTTGGCAGGTTGCATCCCTGCAGAGCCTGCCTCCGTTTCAACCGGCGGTAGAAATGTAAACAGCTTTTTTCGTAATGTCAACCGTCGCGGCAATAGAATCCTTGACGGACAAATAATTCATTTCGCGCCGTCGTCGCGCCTTGTCAAGCTTACGTTTCCTATCGGCGAAGATCGCGTCTTCATGCCCGTCAAGTTTGTCCTTCGGCGCTACATAACCGATCGCGCTGTGCAGCCGGATGTTGTTGTATTGATCGATGTATTCCGCGATAATACGACGCGCGTCATCCAGCGACAGCGGTGTTCCCGGTCTGACGCATTCCCGTTTCACGGACTGATTCCATCGCTCAATCTTGCCGTTGCTTTGGGGATAATACGGCGATGTCCTCACATGCGTCATGCCGCTTATGCGAATGAACTCTTTGAAATCCTTAGCGATAAATTGCGGTCCGTTATCTGAAATGATCCGCGGTCCGGCTTGGGGAAATCGTTCCCTTGCCCGCTGCAGAATCAATTCCACGTCCGTTTCGGTCATTGATTCTCGGATGTCCCAATGAACAATATAACGGCTGTAGCCGTCCAAAACGGCGCACAGATAATAGAATGTGCCGCGGATATTGATGTACGCAATGTCTACATGCCAATGCTCATGCGGTTGCGAAGGTTGTCTGAAGCCGGTTCCTTTTTTCGATGGCTTGCGGTTCCAATGGCTTAGAAGTCCCGCATTGTGCAAGACGCGCCAGACGGTTGTCGGACTGACCGCAGCGATGTCGGCGTCGATCATCATGTATGTCAATCGTCGATAACCTTCGGTCGAATGCTCGGCATAGGAGCAGATAATAGCCTGTTTTTCCCAGTTTTCCAGCCAGAAGTCTCGCGGAATCATGCCGTTGTGTTTGTTGGTCTTACCGTAACGTGACTGCCAGCTGTAGAACGTGCTGGCAGCGAGTCCGAGCCAGACAAGAAACGTTGAAAGGTGAATTTTCGACGGATCAGACCAGCGCACGATAAAATCGACGACTGCATCGCGTGTCTGGGCTGGCACGGTTTGATGTTTCAGACTTCCCCAAGACTTTTTTTTAGCGCCACATGTTCTTCCATCAGCTCGGACAGGACCTCGTTCTTGGCCAGCAGTTTAGCTTCGAGAGCTGCGATCTTCCGATCTGTCCGTTTATTATTATCAGGATGACGTTGGAAGACGAGGGCTCCGTTTTCAAATAGCGTTTTTTGCCAGCGATAGAATACAGTCGGCTGCAGTCCCAGTTCCTCGCATAGATTTGAAACGGGGACCTTTTCGATCAGATGGCTGCGAAGAATAGAGACCTTTTGTTCGTCCGTGTAATTTTTGCGCGTTTTGGGCATCGTTTTTCTCCTGTGAAAAGTGTCTTAAATTACGATCCCAAAATTCCAATTTCAACTGGGGCAGGACAAATCAAGCTACGCTTGAAACGCCATCTTCCCACGACCTTCTTGCAAGGTATCTCATTTCTTTGAGCCATTGCATAGATTTTCGATTTGCTTAGCTGGAGATATTCAGCCACCTCGGCAACCGTCATCCACCGCTCCTTCTCCTTCTTTTCTTCCATGGCTCACCTATTCTCGTCGTCTATCTCTAAACACGCCAGCCTGATACAAGAAAGTAACGGGTGATAATGTATCATACTCTATGGTAGTCGTCAAGGATAATATCAGTGTTACCCTCTTCGAGCAAAGCGCATTTGCTGGCAGGCTTTCGGTCAGGCGTTCAAAAGCGGCTCCGCGAGGGACAACTTCACCACCACGTCGTCGGGTTCGAGCTACTTCAGCCTTTCCAGGCAGGCAATCGCATCCTCCCAGCGCTCCTGACGCTGATAGACCTCCACCAGGCCCAACAGTACGCCGCGGAGATCCGGGCCCACATGCGCGGACACCTCGTCTGTGATGGGGAGACTCATGGTGGCGGAGATACCGTAATTGGAGAAGTAGCGGCCCAGACGCCTGTGCTTCTCGGCGGCCGTCACCAGGTAGTTCGCAGCCTCGATCAACCGCTCCTGCTTGAGCGCCAGGAATCCGGCTAGGTAGACTCCGCGGCCAGGTGTGCCGCCTGTTCAAGGTGCTGAAGCGCCTTGTCCTCATTCCCCAGCACCAACTCCCGGCACCCGTCCACCAGGGCTTCCTCGTCGTCCGGCGTGATGAGCCGCTTGAAGAAACCCAGCGTCAGCCGGTCTTCCGGGCGGACCGTAGGAACGGCCGGAGCTGAGTAGGACGCGCTTTGCCTGCCACCTGACCTCCCGTTCGGAAGCTTGGTCGTGTAGAAAAGGCCTGTTCCCGGAATGCCCATCGTCGCCCGTTTCCCGCGGGACCCGACGGTGAACTTCGCTCCGCGTGGCCCGAACGAGAGTGACCCGCCTGACTGGTTCAAGTTAAGGGTCACTCTTTGGGCGATCCCAGTTCGTTTCAAGAATCATAAGCCCATAACGTCAGTTGTCCCACTTGATGTGTATCCGCTCCGATAAGCCCAAGTCTTCGAGTATCTGTTTGAGATCGGTTTCGAAGCTCTGTGCGAGCTGCCCTTTAACGGTCACAGAGAACTCGATCCCGATCTTGAGATCCGATCCGCTGCGCAATTTCGGCAGCACCTTCGTTCCCAGTCGGTTCCAAATCTCCGGCGGTACGTCACCGGAAATTCGGAACGTCCGTGTTCCCGCACTTGGCGTAGTACCTTGTTCCGACTCAGGGCTAAGCCCCTGGCTTGGCTCGCCGTCCCTCCCGGCAGCAGTAGGCTCGGGTCCAGGAACAGGTTCAGTCTTAGCCCCCGGTTCCGGTACGGTCTTCAATAACTTGGCCTTTGACTTCAAGAGAAGGAATACACCCGATTCAAAGGTTACCTCGTCAACCCCGAGCGATTCGTTGAACCATATACGCTCATACGTTCCGTCAGGCTTTTTACCTGAAGCCAGCCCGAAGTCGCCCTTAGAGACAAACTCGACAATCCTGCTGCGCAGAGTGGTGTCCGGATCAAGCAGCCGGGTCAGCGATCCGTTGAGGAAACTCTGCCGGAGACTCGCCAAAGGCCACGCGCCGGATTCCTTCAGGGCGGGAGGCCAGTTACGCTCGATATAACCCGCGCCTACGGACTCATTGAGAAGGGCTTGGGACTTCAGTGCGGTGATAACGCGTCCGCAAAGCGTCTCGCCACTGCTGGAATGTCCTGCGCCGAGATCAATGGTCTTCAGTCCATCCGGCTCCTGGCTGTCTGCGATGGCAACAAAACGATAACCACCCCACACCTCGTCCTTGGCCGCTTCCTCAGCGTCCGATACTTTAGAATGAACGTCCGCCCTTTCAGCACGGTCGAAATCGCCGCCCAAGGTTCCCTCGGCAATTTCCTTGGCCACGCGCTTCCATGCCAGCCAGAGTTCCACCTTGTCGCGGAGGTCACGTCCCGGCTTCTTGAGACACCAAACGAGCGACCCGGGATACAGCCTTGGTGATTTACCACGCTGCCTGGTCCATTCCGCGATCTGTTCGCGCAGTGTTCCGCTCCCCGTCCATTCAGATTCTGGGTCGATCATCACTAGAGTAAGCCTCGGCGTGTCCTGCACGGATGACCCATCGGTCGGGAAAGGAACAATAGGAATGCTCGCACCCCTGCCGAACTCCTTCTGGACAAGCGACCTCATAGCGGGCTTGATCTCGCTGTCTTCATCGAGAGAGGCGCGCCGGTCATTCAC
>QMMV01000032.1 GCA_003647435.1 Deltaproteobacteria bacterium
GTATGATCATTGTGTCTGTTTTTTGAAACAGCTAAACTGATACGAAAATATTAGTGCGGATGGCCTGTCCGTTCCGTATGCCTGTTTTTTAAAAGAGCTAAAGTGTTACAATCATACAAGATTTTTGAAAACATCTGGGTCTATTGTTTAAAAGAGCTAAAGTGTTAGGATGAAACGTGTTTTAACCATTGCCGGCTCCGACTCCGGAGGAGGCGCCGGCATTCAGGCAGACTTAAAAACCATCAGCCTCCTCGGTGCCTTTGGCATGAGTGTGGTAACCGCCCTTACGGCACAAAACACGATCCGCGTTTCTGCCATCCATCCAGTCCCACCGGAGTTTATCGGCCGGCAGCTGGATGCAGTCCTTTCAGACATTGGGGCGGATGCTGTAAAAACCGGTATGCTCTTTAGCACTCCGGCGATTGAGATTGTAGCCGAAAAACTATCAGCTTACCGGATCAAAAAGCTCGTGGTCGATCCTGTGATGGTAGCAAAAGGAGGAGATAGATTACTTGATCGGGACGCCGTCCAGACACTTGTCAGGCGAATCATCCCGGAAGCGCTGCTTGTGACACCAAATGTGCCAGAGGCAGAAGTTCTTGCAGGTGTATCGATCAGGACACAAAAGGATGTACACGCAGCCGCACGGATCATCCACGAGATGGGACCAAAGTACGTCTTGATAAAAGGGGGGCACCTGAAAGGCCCAGCGAATGATGCGCTCTATAATGGGAAAGCGTTTTTTGAGTTTACGGATGAGCGTATTCCAACAATTCATACCCACGGGACAGGGTGTGTCTATTCTGCCGCTATTGCCACATACCTTGCCATGGATCATGGCGTACCGGAGGCGGTGCGAAAGGGGAAGGATTTTATCCACGCCGCCATCCGCTTCGGCCTGCCAATGGGAAAAGGGCACGGTCCTGCCAATCCCTATGCACCATTTGCAAGGGAGCAGGAAAGGTACCGTGTCCTTGAAGCCCTGAAGGGGGGCCTCGAACGCCTGCAGAAGGCCGAGATAGGAGAACTCGTGCCCGAGGTTTCCTCTAATCTTGGCTATGCCCTCCCCTTTGCGGAAACGCGTGCAGACGTGGCTGCTTTCCCCGGCAGGCTGGTAAGGCTGAGAAAAGAGATTGTGGCCGTGAGCGCTCCTGCTTTTGGGGCATCAAGGCATATTGCAGCGGTTATTCTTACAACAATGCGGCACGACTCCAAATTTCGCTCTGCCATGAATATCCGGTTTTCCGAAGAGCGAATTCGACAGTGCCGGGCTATGGGTTTGAAGGTCTGCTCCTTTGATCGGGCTGATGAGCCGGAAAAAATAAAGGAACGGGAGGGGAGCAGTCTGGAATGGGGAACCGAAAGGGTCCTTTCACAGGAAGGCGGTATTCCGGATATTATCTTTGACCGCGGTGAGATTGGCAAAGAACCGATGATCCGTGTACTTGGGAAAGACCCGGAAGAAGTGGTGGCCAAGGTGCTCCGCCTGAGAGGATCTCAATAAATGGGGTTTTGATTTTGTGGGGTGAATAAAAAACGGCAGCAAGGTCACGCTGAGCAACGCTCTCCGCTAAGTTCCGTTTTTTTCTCAGCGAAGTGTTTTGAATAGATCTTTCCAACAACATACCAGGCCAGATAAGACAGCAGGATCGAGATTATATACCACAAAACAGATCCGACAAGAACCTCTTCGTTGTTGAAATTCCCAAACTTAAATACATATTCCCGGCCAAAGAGTTTAAGTAACCTGGCGGGCTGATAAGCCTCGTTGACATAGGCTAAAAATATCAGAACAGGCAGGTACTTGGTTGCAATGCTGTGTAAAAATCCTTCAACAAAGTAGTTCCAATAGACCGTATTTAGTTTGGCCTCGTCTATATTTTTTGCAAGGAGTTTGGCTTTTTCGGGATCTTCACATTTCAACGCCTCTTGACGTAGATTAAACCAATACTTAAATTCATTTTCTAATTCCTGATATCGCTTTGTCTTGAATGTATTCGTTAAAATCTTTGTTATTATAACTGTGAGAAATGAGATTGTTAATATCGCAACGGCTGGGCCAAAGAAATTGAGGGGGGCAAAAATAACATCAAGAAGATTTTGAATACAATGAACTACATCTATTATCTTAAACCACAGAATATCTAAGAAATCTCCCATGTTCACCGAACCCTGTCTTGTTCTTGAGAGAGGAAGGAACAGCTTCCTTCCTCTCTCGGTGATTTAAGGTTCCTGCTTATATCTTATATCCAGATCTCGATTTTGAAGAAGCGGAAGAACAGGAAGAACAGGACAATTGCCAATGTCCACTTCAGGGTCTTTTCGCTGAAAAGTTTCTGCAGGCGACTCCCTATCATTCCTCCGACAAAACCGCCAATAACAATAGCAATAAAGATCCACAGATCGGGCCAGTACCTATTTATGGCGTAGCCGATGAAGGCGCCAATGCTGCTAAAAGAAGTGCCAATGAGACCAATCGGCACTGCAACATACATGGGAAGACCACCCAGCATCGTCATCGTGGGAACCAATATGAACCCGCCGCCGATGCCGAACGACCTGGCCACTATCCCGATACCTATACCGATAATACCGAAAAGCAGTGCGTTAATCCTGAACTCTTCACCCCAGAATTTAAACCGGTAATCCGTCAGGGACGACTTGACGGGTTCGATCTTACCCATTTCGGCAGCACGCCCTTCGGCTTTGGCCCTTGCGACCTCTTCATTAAACTTTTTCACCATCGCCTTGATGGCTTTTCTCTTTTCCATAACCTTCGGGGTAAGCTCGTAAAGGGTTCGAATACCCATAAGCACAACCAGGATCGCCAGCCACTCTTTATAGCTTTTCATCGGCAGGTATCTGGTTGCATATTTCCCCAGCCATATCGAGCCTATTAAAATGCCCACGCCAAAGGACAGACCAACAGGCCATGCAACACGCTTTTCGACGACAGCATAGCGGTAGAACGCACCAAGTGGAGAAAACAAAGTCAAAGCTACGTTTGACGGACGAAGCACGTTGGCGGCATTAATACCGATGGGTCCCATGGTATGGACAACCATCACCTGATAAGCTGCCATTAGCATTCCGCCTGCAGCACCGATCAAAGTAAAGAAGGCGCCAACAGCAATAGCACCGATTATAATCCACAGCGGGTTCATATATCGCCCCCCCCTGCTCAACCAAAAACCCTTGGGTTTCAGGTTAAAAGTTCCGATCTTCGCAGCATTTACGTAGACATCGAACTTGGTATTGGGCGGAGTGTGGCGGAAGCTTTTAAAAGAGGCTGTAAATTTCCCCGTCGCTTTGTCCAGGCTGATTGATGTGCCCTTATCCCAGTAATTCCCGGTCTTGCCGTAATCTGTCAGGACGCTGCGAGCGAAGATGGTGACCTTGCCCCTTTTTGTTGCTTCTTTGGTAACCGTATTGATGCCATATGTTTTCTCATGCAGGAACTTATAGAAGTTCCACTCCTCTTTAGTCTTTATGGGACCTAACATGGCTTTCGCTTCATCATCAAGTTGACCATACTTTTTCAGCTTGAACATGGTGGTCGAATAGATGCCCTTGGCGAAAGACGGCCCGCCATATTTTTTGGCAACAGTCTTTCCAAACTTAGCTGGATTTGTAGTCAACATGTAGTAAAGAACAGGCACCCGGGTGTCTCTTTTAAAGCCTACCTTCTTGGCATATTTTTTAAACTTTTTTGTCTCGTGGACACCTTTTGTATCTTTCGGGGCAAAGGTAGTTTGCGAGGCAACAGCAACGTAGAGGTCTTTTCCGGGCTCGATAGTTCCCTCTATTGTTACGGTATCTCCAGCATTATATTCGCTTGCGGATATCTTAGCCGCGGCATAAGCGCTGTTGGAAACCGCAATGGTCATTCCGATTGCAAAAAACAACAGAGTCAATAACGGTAATATCTTCCTCATTTTTTCCTCCTTCATGTTAGGATTAATCAACTCGTTTTTCTACTAAAGGATTCACCTCCTTTCTTTGATGAATTTGTAACATTATGTTTTAGTTTAAGATATTTAATCGCCAGCATTGCACCCAGTTTACTGCAGACAATGCCGATGACTAAGAAAAAAATAAGATCCCGCTTGGTAAGTAAGTATTCTCCTACCAAATGAAAACCGGCGTAATTCAATATCGTGTATGTAATGGAAACATTTATGATACCTGCGGCAACAGAAGATATCTGCTTGTGCTTTAAACTCTCTCTCGCTTTGTCTACAATGCTATAACCTGTCAGAGCGGTGTTAAAAGCTATTACCCATGGAATAAATCTTACTGCCCAGGATATATTCGTGAGAGTGGTTAAGAATAGTACAATGAAGATCGTACCAAATATGCCTATCAGAATGGAATAAGCTGCTTTACCAAACAGATAGTACTTGTTTGCGGAAAAACTCACTGTATTTATCATGTAACCTCTTGAAAAACGCGTCAAAACTGACTTTGTTAGTCCCTTTCATATAAGCAAGTTTTCTGCAGCTTAGGTTTCGAGTACTTCATCGACAATCTTTTCCAGTTTGTCCATCTCTATCGGTTTAACCAAGCATGCATCGGCGCCGAGGTCTTTTGCCTTCTTGGTAATTCTTGAAGTAAGATAGCCTGCGGTGAGGATTAGTTTCATGTTGTCATTACAGGCTTTAAGCTTGTTAAATATCGGTATTCCGCTTGCCTGCTGAGATCCTATTTCTACAATAGCAAGGGCTGGCTTCGCATTTGCCGCCCAGTCGAGGGCGTCCCTGGCCCTTGTGAAGAGACTTACCTCATGACCGGTTTTTTCCAGCATCCGTTTTATCAGCAGGCAGGCATCCTCTTCATCATCTAAGACCAATACCCTGGCCACCGTTTCCTTCCTCTATAACAGGCTGTTGTGAGATTTGAAACGTTTAAAAAGCCCATTTTATATCATCACGATAACAACTGAGCCACGGTTTGCATACACGTTTGTGTTACGGTAAGCAAGCGACATGCCAAAAGGGGCGCTCGGCGTGACAACTTGCAACATCCGGATTTTATTGTTTTTTGGGGTTTCTGTGTCTTTGGCGCATTAAAACCAGGGAGCGGGGCAAAAGAAAAAAGATGCTATCGGCGTGTGACATTCGGCGTGATGCATTTTACCATCATTAGTGATGTTAAATAGTTATGTCTTTTGCAGGTTTTTTGGTGCAGTGCAAGGGCTTTCTTGCATCCTACCTGAAGGTATCTGACTTAATCCCATACCTCCTCATGATTTGTTGCAAAGATTGTCGCTCAAGCCCACATCCTCGTGCGGCCTTTGTCACGTTGCCGCGGCTTTGCCGGAGGGCGTTGCTGATATAAGTTACGTTGAAGTGTTCTAAAACCTGTTGCTTGGCCTCCCGATAGGGCAACTGGGTGATTCCATCTGGAACAAGGGCTTGCCGCTGAGCGGATGCAGCCCATCCGAGACTGTCTACTGTGATCTCCGTATTCGGAGCCATAACCACAGCCCGTTTAATAACATTTTCCAGCTCCCTTACATTCCCTTTCCACTCTTGCTGTAAGAACAACTGCATCAACTCGGGAGGGATTTCCTTTTTCTCAGTGTTGAGTTCAGTACAATACTTGTCGAGAAAATGCTGCACCAAGAGAGGTATGTCATCCTTGCGTTCTCTCAAGGGTGGTATTTCTATGTTAATTACATTCAAACGATAGAAAAGATCTTCTCGAAATTCGTGTGTTTTAATCTTGGCCCTTAAATCAGAATTGGTGGAAGCGATAACCCGGACATCCACGCTGATGCTTCTCGTCTGACCAAGCGGCTTGATTTCCTTGTCTTCTAAGACCTGAAGGAGCTTTGTTTGCACGGAGGGGCTTATGTCTCCGATTTCATCTAAGTATATTGTCCCCCCATGGGCTGCTTGAAAAAGACCCCTTCTGTCCTCAGTGGCATGGGTAAAGGCCCCCTTTTTGTATCCAAAGAGCTCACTTTCCAATATATTTTCCGGCAACGTCGGGCAGCTTACCCGAACACATGGCCTGCTACTTCGCTCACTTAATGCATGGATGGCCCTGGCAGCTAAGTTCTTTCCTGTTCCGGACTCTCCGGTGATTAACACAGTAAGGTCTGTTTTACTGGCGATCTGTATACTGTCATAAACCTTTTGCATCTTCGGGCTAACCCCAATGAAGTTCTGAAAGGTTTCCTTTTCCCTAACCCGCTGCTGCAGGTTCAAATTTTCTCGCAGTAGCCGGCTGCGCTCAAGAGCCTTTTTCAAAAGCCGCATAAGGTCCTCATGATCAAAGGGTTTGGTAATAAAATCATAAGCCCCCTTTTTAATCGACTCTACTGCAAGCTCTATGATTCCATGTGCTGTCATCATCACTACTGTGAGCCACGGGTCGATCTGCTTGATTTGTTGGAGGATTTCGATCCCGTCCATGCCGGGCATGCGTATATCGACCAGAGCAAGATCGAAAGGTTTCTGCCCGACAAGATGTATAGCTTTATCCCCGCTGATGGCAGTCTCTATATTACAGTTAATATCCTCTCCGATGGACCTCTTCAGCAAGTTAAGCATATCTGCTTCGTCATCTACGATTAAAAGATTTGGTTTCATAAAGCTAATGGACTATGCCTGCCCTCCTTCAGCAAGACAAACAGGAAGTGTAACCGTAAAGGTGCTTCCCTTGCCTGGTTCGCTCTGGACCGAAATCTGACCGTTATGTTCTTTAATAATTCCATAACTTATTGATAGGCCGAGACCTGTCCCCCTGCCGGTTGGTTTCGTTGTAAAGAAAGGATCAAATATTTTATTGATGATTTTTCGCGGGATTCCAGAGCCTGTATCTTGAATTGTAACATGTATTTCCCCTTGTGGCCTGGCGAAAGCTGTAGAGATGACAATCTGGCCTGCATTTGACTTTGACATAGCCTGCCTTGCATTCATGAGCAGATTCATGAAGACCTGTTTGAGTTTTTCGGCGTCTCCTGTAAAAAGTGGTATGGTTTCGTCAAAATGGGTGTCAATATGCACGTTGTCCAGCTCGAATTGACGCTCTACAACAGCGACGACCTTCTGTATCGTCTGGTTGATATCAATGGGAACCCTTTTGGTTTCCGTTCTCCGGGCAAAGCTGAGCAAGGCTTCAACTATTGCCTTGCAATTGCGAGCATGTTTTTCTATCGTTTTAAGGTCCTTATAGTTTTGAGATCCGTTCCGTTCTCCACGAAGCAACAGTTGCGTGTAACCCAGAATCAAGCCAAGCGGATTGTTGATTTCGTGGGCCACACCGGCTGAAAGCTGCCCGATGGATGCAAGTTTGTCCGCCTGCAACAATTGCCGTTCCATATTCCTGCGCCGTGTTATATCCTTTATAATCCCTTCGTAGCTGATGAGGCGACCTTTACCGTCGGTGTGAGCTGTGCAGCTAAACAGGACCTGCAGTTCGTGACCATTCATTGCACGTAAAGTGCATTCACGGTCTTTAATGAATGACTTGCAAGCAATTTCCTCACACAAGGCCTGGAAACTATCGGGCTCGAGAAGGATATCGTCGAGGTTTACGGATTGAAGGACTATTTCTTTGGATTCGCACCCTAACATAGCAATGCCGGCCTGATTGATGTCCAGAAAATTCCCTTGCGGGTCGGCCACAAAAATAGTGTCCATGGATGCCTCAAAGATGCGGCGGTATTTCCTCTCCGATTTCTCCAAGGTAGCCTTTGATTGTGCCAGCCGGCTTATATGGTCCTTCAGTGCCATTGTCATTGCATCAAAGGACTCGGCCAGATGCTGGATTTCGTCTCCTGAATTGGCCTTATAAACTGCGCAATCCTTGCAGTTCTTAACCCTGTTTGCACGTTTACGTTCAATATAGTTGGGAGACATCGTGCCGACGAGATACCAGCAACGCCTGCGATTGCTGCCATAAGCGGGACATGCTGTATTGTTGCAATTAATCAATTCCGAGCAGGTTTTTTTCAGTGCAGGAGCTGATTGAACATCTAAATTGCCTCTTAATACTTCTTCCGATGCCTGCTGTAACGTCTTTATGCGTTTTGTGACCTGATCCGCAAAGGCTGCCCCTGCAAGACCTGCTATCAATATTGATAAACCTGTTAACATGAGAATCATTGACAGGAGATTCTGAATCGTCTCTCTGGCCTTTGTTCCCAAAAGACCTATCCGCACGGTACCAAGCCTGTGATTCCCTATGAAGATGGGTGTAGCAAAGTCGTGAACCAGGTATTCGCCGGTATCTAAGCGCCTGATGTTACAATCTTGATTTTCAGATACTGTGTTTGCCGTCTTCAGTTCAACAGGAAACCCTCCATCAAAGTTGTGACTGAGGACCTGTCCCTTGTCATCGAGGATAAATGCATATAAAATATCATCACCGGAGTTGACAACCTGGGTAATCAAGTCCTTCATGCGGAGGGAATCCATGGTCAGGATTGGATCCTGGCTTCGAGCGGCAAGATTTACAGCAAGCGATGTGCCTCTGTTTTTGAATTCTCGTGACAGTGCTTCTGAGACAAGCGTGCTTACAGACAGGGCCATAAGGAAGCCGGATAGAAGTATTATTGAGATAATGCCTAAATAGACCTTCCCGCGGAATCCAAGCTTGATTTGAGGTAGTTCAAGCTTCATTTCTATTCGTCCAGATCTATTTTCAGTCTTGCTGCCAAATTTCGAACAGGATTAAAATCTGAATCCTTGCACGGAATGATGCCCCTGATGCAGGCTGCATCGAGTATTTGCTTGTGTTCGGGGTTGTCATAATCAAGGCTAAGAAGTGCGCTTTTTATCTTTTTGGCAATCTTTGGGTTAACTTTTCGGCCAAAGGCGTATACCCAACCCGGATACCATCTGGTTTGAGCGATTACTCTGATCTGGTTCATGTCGATCTTGTCTGCTACCACATTAAGTGTTCCCTCCCGGATAGAGCCTATGTCGCATTTGCCGGCATAAACGTCAAGGACCACCTTTTCCTGTTTGCCACCTGGTCCCGGAGCAAAGGTAATCTCTCTGAAGTCTTCTTTCCTGATACCATGGTCCATGAAGAGCCCCAGGGCGTACAGGTAACCTCCGGCAGAGGCCGGGTCAACGGCACACCAGGTCTTTCCCTTGCAATCCTCAATGTTTTTTATCTGTCTGTTATCCGCGCGGCATATGATCTGGCCTCTAAAATCCTTTTTACCATAGATTTCCACTATACGTGCAAAGGCGGTTGCTCCGTTGCGGTGGGCGATCTTGACGTAAACAAAAGGATTAGAAAATGATATGTCGATTCTTCCCTCTCCCACCATCCTCATATATTCATCGAAAGTATCCGGAAATATCTGCCTGATGTTAAGCCCTGTCTTCTTCTTGAGATATTCTATCAATAAGTAATGCCTCTGGTATGACACGTTATGGGAGTATTGCGGCAAATAAGCATATGTGATAAAATGCCCTTGCTTTTCTTGTATGCCGACTGTTTCCCGTTTGCTCATATCAATTTTTTTTACTGGTTCTTCTTTCGAGCAGGCGACAAACAAGCCACTTAACACAAACAATATAAAAAAGGCCTTTTTCCCGTTGGTTGCTTTCATCTCTTCGAGTGATTTCCTTATTTGGGTTTCGCTTCAGTAACTACGGCAAAATGTATCCAAATGTCAAGGAGATTAAGTGCAAAGTGCAACTTTTTTGTGGCACTGCAATTCTTCCGATTTTTTGTAAGCGAATCCATAATGATATCATTGAGTAAGTCTATCTGCAGGCACTGAGAAGTGTGTCACGAAAAAGTTGCATTTCCGCGCCGTGCACAAAAAACAATCCAAGAGGTTTGATGGAAAGTTTTATAGTTAAGTGTATGTTAATGCAGGTTATCTACTATAGAGGAAGGAGCAAATGGGTTCTGATACGGATATATGGCATCTTTCTTGCTGGTCAACCTTAAGGCTAAAACGGGCTTTTGTATGTTTTTTTCGCCACGCGGCATTTGAGTGAAAAATTGGCACACAAGCCTTGCAGTTTAGAGAAACTTGTAAAGAACTGAGGCTCAGATTGTTGACTGATAACACAAAAGAAAGGAGGTTTGCATGATGGAAAATGTTGAGTTTGTTAAACGGAGAGCAAACGTTTTTAAGTTTCTTTCCACGCTTTACAGGGATGAAATCTCAGAAGACCTCATGGCAAAACTTGCTGATAAAGGCTTTGTGGACAAATTGAATGAGTTTGCAAAGGAATGTAAGTTCAGCGACATGGCCAGGGGTATTTCAAGAATGGCGAAGTACCTCGGCAGGTATAAAGGGGATAAATACAAAGACCTGAGCTATGAATACGCCGACATTTTTCTGAATGCGGGAGCAAACCCGGCACTTCCCTATGAGTCGGTCCATGCCACCGGCGAGCCTGTAGTTATGCAAAAGTCGGTATTTGACGTACGAGCGGCTTTTCGCAAGGCGGGCGTTCACAAGTCCGATGATTACAAGGACTTAGATGACTACATTGCCGTCGAGTTAGAATTTGTCCGTTACCTGCTTGAAAAGGGAGATACAGATGCTGCTGCCGATTTTATGAATAACCATCTGATGAACTGGATACCGGAATTCCATGCCGCTCTCTTCAACGGGGCGACATTGGATTTTTACAAGGGTCTTTCTGCATTTACATTGAGCTTCCTCTTCCATGAGAGCAACGGAGCCAATCCGGATTATCAGGATGCCATCGAACGACTCTCTGAGGCTATTGATCAGCTCAATTTGGGCGATGATTATTATACGCTTGCCGAAGGGGTAAAAGAAGAAGAACCAGAAAAGAAGATTAACAGCCATTGCTACATGTGTGGCGGACTCTGCGGGATCACCGATACTGTAAAAGACGGCATCCTTATGAGGACGGGCGGCCTCAAAGGCGATCCAAAAAGTGGTGGCCTGATCTGTCCCAAAGGGGCATCAAGAAGGGATTACGTCTATAGCGCCCATCGCCTCAAGGAGCCCCTTATCAGAGAGGGAGAAAGATTCCGCAAGGCTTCGTGGGACGAGGCCCTTGACCTTGTAGCTGATAAACTGATGAGTATCAAAGAGCATGGTAAAGAGGGCAGCGTGGTCGGCTACATGGATGGAAACGACTGGAACAGGTGGCTCCATAAGGCCCTCTGGGATTGGTATGGTACGCATAACATAAGCCACCGTGCGATGTGTGATAACTCTATCCGCATGTCTAATGAGCACAACCTGAATGACAAACGGCCATGGCTCAATACTGAAGAATCGGATTATATGATCTTCTTCGGGCAAAACGCCTTTGCCACCTCCTATGGCCGGAGGCAGGTCACCTTTCTCAGAAAGGCTTTGAA
>QMMV01000033.1 GCA_003647435.1 Deltaproteobacteria bacterium
ATCCTGAAATCGATCTTAACATCATCGACAAACCGACACCGGCAAAGCTCAATATAGTTATGAACAATTCGTTTGGGTTCGGCGGCCACAACGCTGTCGTGATATTAAAAAAATATCGTGGCTGAGAAGGGATAGGTAACTGAGCTGAGCTAATCAGGCTGTGCAAGGGATTCGATATCGCTGCGGCTTGCCGAGCGCACTAAGATTTTTTTCGTCCTGCCGCTCTGCCCCTGAATAATGTCTATATCTGATTTTCGCACTTTCAGAGTCTTGGCCAGAAGCTCAATGCACATCTTGTTGGCGGCCCCTTCAACTGGGGGGGCGGTTATTCTCAGCTTTAGTGCATCACCCTGGAGTCCTACAATCTTATTCCTCGATGCCCTTGGCTGAGCCATCACCTTGAAAATCACTCCGTCTGCAGTTTCCTTGATCCACAGCATTGTGCTATAACTCCAAATGTATCACCCTGGATTTTTCGTAACACTTTAGCTCTTTGAAAAATAGACACAGATGTTTTCAAAGACGTAAATTGTTGCGTCCAACATATGATTAATCCCGGGTTGTTAAGAACATGTCCTTTCATGATGCCTTCAACTATTACTACTAAATTGCCACTTGCACAAGAAAAACGCCGGCCATTCCAATAATCCATTATTTCAAACCGAAAAATCAGCTCTTGAAAGGAACAGCCAAACTGGATATGGTCTTTTAGAAACCAATGTTCGGACCATCCTGGGCCGACGCGAGGTAAAGGGTATGGGAACACCAAGGCAGTCGAAAATCTTTGAGGCCATGCAACGGCCGGATTTTTATCCTCATCCTGTGACTGCAGTTGACGAGCAGGAGACCCACATCTCCAAGGTGTTTCTTACAGGTCACTACGTCTATAAAGTCAAAAAACCTGTCAACCTGGGATTCTTAGATTTTACTACCTTAAGGAAGAGGAAACATTTTTGCGAGCAGGAAGTCATCCTTAACCGTCGCTTAACTCAGGATGTCTATCTTGACGTTGTTGCCATCACTCACAAAGACGGCCAATATCATCTCGCAGGACCGGGTATCCCCGTTGAATACGCGGTAAAAATGCGTCAGCTTCCCGAAGAATCTTCGATGTTCACCCTGCTGCAAGAAGGAAAGCTTGACGTGCATGTCCTCGAAGATCTTGCCCAAGCACTTGCCGCCTTTTATAAGCGGGCTTCAACAGGCGGCTCTATCAGTAGCTTCGGGTCACAGGAAATCGTTCGACACAACTGTGAGGAGAACTTCACCCAGACAGAACCATTTGTAGGAACAATACTGGATGAACAGCAGTTTCGACTGGTCAGGGATGCTACTCGATCCTTTCTGGACAGAACAGGGAGGATTTTCCAGCATCGCATTGCAAGCGGAAAGATCAGGGATTGCCACGGAGACCTGAGAACCGGGCATATTTATTTCACCGATCGAGTTCAGATTATTGATTGTATTGAATTTAACGAGCGTTTCAGATACGGGGACGTGGCGTCTGATCTGGCCTTTCTGGCCATGGATCTTGACTTCAGTGGGTATCCGGAAGTCGCCAGCGATCTGCTCAATGCCTATGTGCATTATACAGACGATCAGGATGTGTTTACCGTGCTCGATTTCTACAAGTGCTATCGAGCCGTTGTGCGGGCCAAGGTGAATTGCTTCCGTCTGGAGCAGGGCGGACTTAACAACAAGGAAAAAGAAACCCTCCTCAACGAAACCCACCGATACATGGAGCTTGCCTGCCGTTATGCTACACGGTTCTGTCGAAAGGCCGTTTGGGTCGTGTGCGGTATGCCGGCCTCCGGCAAGAGCAGCATTGCCGCAAAACTGGCCAGGACGCTCGGAGTGAAGGTGTTTAATTCAGATATAGTCCGCAAACAACTATTTGGCCTTCAACCCGGCGATCAGATGGATGTTCCATTCGAAGAAGGAATTTACTCAAAAGAGGCCACATCTCTCACTTACGAGAAGCTTCTCATGCTGGCTCATGAAGAAATTAAACAAGGCCATTCCGTGATTCTGGATGCAACATACAGCAGACAGCAGCACCGCAGGGAAGTTATCAGGTTTGCGAAAGATATGGACGTAAATGTCATCTTTGTAGAATGTAAGTGCCCTGAAGCAGAGCTAAAAAAGCGGCTTTTAGAGCGCAAAAGCGGATCCGCCGTCTCCGATGCGCGTATTCATCACTTACCGCAACTGAAATTGCGGTTTGAACCCTTGAACGAGGTGGGAAGTGAGATGCACATCTGTGTTAATACCGAAAAGTCCCTTGGGGAAAACTTGCAGCAAGTCTTGTGTCGGGGTTACATCCTTGAATGTCGCCAGACAGAAAGGATTATACAGAAGATACCGCAGTATATGAGTGAATCAGGGGAATCATGACAGTTTAGTTCTTTTAAAAAAAGACCCGGATATTTTAAAACACTTAAATTGATACGGGAATTCTAAACCGTATGCCAATCTTCACCGGCCAGTTGTCGGTGGAGCGCAGGAAAGATGCTAATCTTCTGCTTGTGAACCGGCCACTTAAGGAACCAGCACCGCCCAGCCGCCAAAAAGTCGGCTGTAACAGATAATATAAGTGTTGCCGTCATCAGCCTGAACTTTGAAATAGTCAGTGATCCCACATCGGGAATCTGTACTGCTTCCATACCAGCGATCAACTATCTTATTAATTCTGAGAGTTCGGTCCGCCCAGACAAATGACCGAGGGGATTCGTTGGCTTTATAACCTTCGTAACATGTGACCCGGATTGGTTCAGACCCCATTGACTTTCCCGAATTTCCCTTCCTTGCCAAGTGCAATAAAATGGGCGACGTCGATTTGTTTTGGACAAACAAATGTGCATGCCTGGGATGTTCGACACCTCTGGATTCCCTGCCCGCTATAGAGGATCTTTAACCTTTCTTCGTTGGCTACCTCTCGTGGGTCCATCAGACGCACAATGTCTGCGAGCATGGCATTTGGCCCAAGATAGTTTTTCTGTGTACTGATACATGCAGTAGCACAGCAAAAGCAGTTGATGCATCGGGTGGCTTCTACATAGGCTTCCAGCACCCGCGGGGGAATTCGGTATTCATCCCCTTCGGGATGTGGTGGAGCAAACTCGATAATATATGGTTTTACGATGTGGATACGTTCATACGCCTTTTCTAAGTCTATCACCAAATCGCGGATAACCGGGGCCACTGTGAGCGGTTCCACCTTAAAGGTTTGTGTCTTGAACATCTGGACGGCATTCTCTACAAGCAATTCGCATGTAAGAAGTGGCTTACCATTGATCTTCATGCCGCATGTTCCGCACTGACCATGCTCGCAGGAAGAACTCCATGCAAGCGTGGGATCTTGCTCGTCGTTTATCTTCCGGAACAGGTCCACGAAGCGCAGGATTCGGCCCACCTTCAGATGGTAATCCTGAACCCATGCCCTGTCGGTATCGGGATCATAACGGCTGATTTTTAGTGTTAGTTCATATTCCTGCGACATTCATGCCTCCTTTTCAGTATTTTCTCTCTATCATCCCGAATTTTTTGTAATTCTTACCCCTTGCCTTGTAGATGCTCATATCAATCGGGCGCTTGGCAAAATCGACTTTTCCGAATTCCGTCATGTACGCAAGGGTGTGAAAGTCGAATTCAGGTTTTCTTTCCGGATAGTCTTCACGATAATGGGCGCCCCTTGATTCTTTTCGCGCAAGAGCAGATTGGGCAATAACCATTGAGATGTCGAGAAGATGATCCAGTTCCCAAAACTGTAGAAGCTCCTGATTCATGACGAGAGACTTGCTGGACAGTTCCATCCGGCTGGCCATTCTCTTAAGTTCTCTTAATTCATCGATTGCTTCTGTCAGGGGCTTCTCAGATCGAAATACGCCCACCTTTTCCATCATAAGCACACGGAGTCGATCCCGAATCCGGGCGTAGCGTTGATGGCCTTTTCTTTCAAGACAGTTCGAAAATTGAGAAAAAACATGCTGGCCTGCCTCTTCAGGGACATCCCCCGGCGCTTCAGCGTCTGCAAGATAACTCACCACGCGCTCTCCCACAACTTTACCCATGGTAATTAGCTCCAGCAACGAGTTTGTCCCGAGCCGATTATGGCCGTGAAGGCTAGCTGCTGCAAATTCTCCACAGGCAAACAGACCGGGCACAATCTCTTCCGGGCTCTTTTGCACTTCCCCAAACTCATTTGTGGGTGCGCCCCCCATTTGATAATGGGCAGTGGGGACAACCGGACACAGCTCCGTTTCAGGATCAACACCAACGAACTTTCGAAAAAAACTCGTAACCTCCTGGATCTTCGTCCTGTGGACATACTTGGGCAAATGTCTCAAATCAAGCCATACATGCGGCATATTGTGGTCAGGGTGAATGCATCCTCTCCCTTCACGGATCTCCGTCATGATGCATCGAGAAACAAGGTCCCGCGGGGCAAGATCCTTGGCGGTCGGCGCATAACGTTCCATAAATCTTTCGCCATCTTTGTTTAGCAATACGCCCCCTTCCCCACGCAGGGCCTCGCTGGCAAGGATGCCCGGGCCGACAATCCCCGTCGGGTGGAACTGTACCGCTTCTAAGTCCATTACCGGAAGCCCGGCCTGCAGTATCAAGGCCAGGCCATCACCTGTATTCTGCCGGCAATTCGTGCTGACCTGGTACATTCGCGTCTTCCCACCAGTAGCCATCACGGTAGCCTGAGCCAGGATCGCGATAAACTTTCCACTTGGTTCCACAAAAACAATCGCCCCCACACAGCGCCCGTGGCTGAAAAGCAACTCCGTGGCCACACTCTGGCCAAGAAACACAACCCCATGCCTCAAGGACTCTGCCCAGACCGTGTCCATGATCCCTTTACCTGTGCGGTCGGCTTCGTAGCAGGCACGAAATGCTTTAACTTCACCAAAATTGAGCATATGGCCGCCAAAAGGTCTCTTGGCTATACGTCCTGCCTCGGTTCGGCTAAAATGCATGCCGTGTCTTTCCAGCCAGACAACCTGTTCCCAGCCAGTTTCACAGACCTTCTTGATGATATTCTGATCTGCAGAACAATCAGAACCCTTCCAGGTGTCGAACATGTGGTAGATGACCCTGTCAACCGGATCTTTCGGATCAACTGCTGCCATGCCCCCCTGAGCAGTAGATGTATGAGACTTCTGCGGGCTATACACCTTTGTTACCGCAATGATTCTTGTGCCTGGACGGCGCTCGCATATTTCAGCAGCACATCTGAGGCCTGCTCCTCCTGCTCCTATTATCAACACTTCCGGTCTTAGTACAGAATCTATCCTGAGCTGTTTTCCCACTTTCGCACCCCTTTATATACTGAAGACAAGTTTGGCCCCTGCATAAGCAAAAACCAGCAGTACCAGGACTATCAGCACTGCAAGTCCGCCCCTGAAGCGTTTGTCCCCCACATAATCACTTGCAATAGTATACAGCCCGAAACCAGCATGGAAAAAAACAGACAAAACAAGGGCAAAATCAATGAGCTTTATGCCAGTGCTGGACATCCTGGCGATAATGGTCTCGACATCATGTCCTGTCTTATAATTCAGGTGCATGAAAAACATGTGTCCCGTGATCATGGGCAGAAGAAATGCACCTGATATCCTTTGAAGCTTCCACAAAACCGAGTTTTCTGTGTGCCAGAGCTTTTTATATAATATCGTAGCCGCCATTGCGCCTGCTATCGTAAGCATCACCCAGAAAAGGGCAGCCGATACCTGCTGGTTGCCCATCAGAATGAAAACTCCCAATGTTAACACATAGATGGCACTAAGGAAAAATACCTGGCGAATCATGAGGTTATCGTCCCGGACACCAAACACCTCGTAGAGGATCAGCCTGGTGCCATTGAGGGCATGAAATATTACCGGAACGGCAAGGGCCCATTCCAGAAAGCTAAAAAAGAAGTTATGCAGGAATTTCATCTTGGAGGCAAATCTGGCGGGGTGGTATAATCCGGAGAGGGTGTAGATATGAAAAAACATATAGAGTATTAATATCAGTCCTGCAACCCTGTGTGCCCATGTCAGGACAAAGCCCCATCCTCTTGTTCGTGGATAATAAGAAAGCTTTTCAGATCGCTCAACGATACCTTTAAGGTATCCTTCAAAACCCGTTTTCGACACCGAAGTATTCATCTTTTACTCCCAGATAATCAGCAACCATAGATCGCACCGGTGCGGCATGCGGAAGCCCCTATGAAAGGGCCGGGCATGCTGCCGATTCTTCAAGCCGAACTACCGCCCGGCTTTTGCCTCTTGCAGTCGAGTGCTGCCCGAATAAAGGAGACAAAAAGAGGATGCGGCTCCATCGGGCGAGACTTGAATTCTGGGTGAAACTGGCAACCAAGAAACCAAGGATGATCCGCTATCTCCACAATCTCGACCAATTTACCATCAGGTGATACTCCACTGGCAGTAAGACCTGCATTCTCAAGTTTTTCCCTGAAGGCATTGTTAAATTCGTACCGGTGACGATGCCTTTCTGAAATCTCCTTCTTTTTATATGCTGCAAAGGCAAGCGAGCCTTCCTTGAGTATACACGGATAGGCCCCCAATCGCATCGTTCCCCCCTTATCGGATGTAACATCTCTCTTTTGTACTTTCTGCAGTTTATAATCAAACCACTCTTTCATCAAATATATGACCGGAAAAGGGGTAGCCTTATCAAATTCACTGCTGTGTGCACCTTTCATACCCGCTTTATTGCGGGCGTATTCGACCACCGCCATTTGCATGCCAAGACAGATTCCGAAAAATGGTATCTTTTGTTCACGGGCAAACTGGATCGCTGTTGTTTTACCTTCGATGCCGCGCCGACCGAAGCCACCAGGCACCAAAATACCATCCGCATTTTTCAGCCGCTCGCGACAATTCGATTCATCAATAGTCTCTGAGTCGACAAAGTCGAGGTTTACTTTACAATCGTTGGCAATCCCTCCGTGGCAAAGTGCTTCATTGAGGCTTTTGTATGACTCCCGCAGGTGTATGTACTTACCCACAATAGCAATGGTTACTGAGTATTTCGGGTTTTTGATCTTTTCGACAAGCTGCTCCCACTTCTCCAATCGTGGTGCACGTGTCCAGATATTAAGCAATTCTATTATCTTGTCATCCAGTCTCTCCTGATGAAAAACAAGAGGAACTTCATAGATCGTCTCCACATCTTTAGCCGTGATGACCTGGTCGATATCTACATTACAGAACAGGGCTATCTTTGACTTGATCTCTTTTGAGAGAAAACGGTCCGTGCGGCAGAGGAGGATATCAGGCTGAATGCCAATACTGCGAAGTTCTTTCACGCTGTGCTGGGTCGGTTTCGTCTTTACCTCGGCGGCAGTGGGTATATACGGAACAAAAGTCAGGTGAACATAAATAACATTTTCTTTTCCCACGTCTGACTTGAATTGCCTGATGGCTTCTTGAAAAGGGAGGCTTTCGATATCTCCTATGGTCCCCCCTATCTCTACAATGAGCACATCTACGTCTTTGGCCACCAACATTATGCTCCGCTTGATCTCATCTGTGATGTGTGGAATAACCTGAACAGTGCCGCCTAAATAATCTCCGCGGCGTTCTTTGGTTATGACTGAATAGTAGATCTTGCCCGTGGTGAAGTTATTGTCTCTCCCGAGTCTCGCGTGCGTAAATCGTTCATAATGGCCGAGGTCAAGATCGGTCTCGGCGCCGTCGTCTGTTACAAAGACCTCCCCATGCTGAAACGGGTTCATAGTGCCGGGGTCCACGTTAATGTAAGGATCCAGCTTTTGAAAGGATATCGTCAGCCCCCGACTTTCAAGGAGTGCTCCGATGGCGGCAGAGGCAAGCCCTTTTCCCAGAGATGACACAACGCCACCGGTGACAAAGATAAATTTGGTTGGATAAGACATCTTACGAAGATCCTCCTATAATCTCATTGATGCTGGATGCTGGATGCTGGATGCTGGGTGCTGGATGCTGGATATTTCTGGGTCATTTCGCTCCGCTCCTTACTGTCTACTGCCTACTGTTTACCGTTATCCGTTATCCCCGATTTCATCGGGGTCAACGGCTAACATCTTAAGTGCTTACTGCTTCACCTGACTGACAATAGCTTCTGCAATCTTTTCAGCAGATACCCCAAAAAGATCTTCCATCTCAAGCAGATTTAAATATTCATCCTTCCAGGCAAGACTTGTCTCTTCAACAAGATTTCGGATATGATCGTACTTGCCGCCCAAAGCATCAACCTTTTTTTTGAGTCCCACTTCTTTTTTGAATCCGATATTGAACAGCACAAGGTGGTCAATTCTTGTTCCGGTTGACATAACCGGAATTGCAAGAATATTTCGATTATCTCTTTTGCCCTTGCCAATAAAGACGTTGCCGTTCTTTATGATAATACGCTTGGTACCTCGTAGCCTGTTGTCTGTCTCGACACGCGACACCAGCTTTGTTGAGCTTCCTTCCTTCTTGATAAGATGGATAGTAGAATTTTCAACGGGCTCTCCTAAAAAGCTCAGGTTCCCTATCCTGTACAGGGTTGTTCCTTTTATTTCGGCAATGACTTCCTGCAGACGTCTTAATACCAGGACATTGCTGGTCGTAAGCTGGTTCTTGTCGAAGCCATGCCTCTCGAGTGTTTCAAACAGAAGCCCTCCCACCTTTTCAGAGATTCTTGTGGTGCCAACTGTCACTGTTTTTGCCTGATGCTTTATCGCGTCGATAGGCCGGGCCATTTCGTTGATGATTTTTCCTGTACGCTCAAAAAATACCCTCAGCAAATTCGGCGCCGTTCCCTTCACCCCGAAATCAAACTCGAAATCGGATACAGGAAGCCTTCCCGAAAGGTACTTTAGTAAAAGAGTAATGTCCGATGCATCACGGGTTGTCATGGCTGTTGTATAGCGGTTTTTCTTTACCTTTTCCTTAAATGCCCTGTAAAACCGGGCTGTTTTTTCTCTGAATCCATCATCAAGCACGATTTCGTATATATCCTGGCCCCTGTCCATGGCGGCGAGGACGTGTTTATTGATCTGTTCCCGGGAGTGATAGAGAAATTGGGATTCCTCATTGATTGCCAGGGCTGCATAGTAGCCCCACAGGTGGCCGGTTAGCGTGTTTATTATGGGTGCAAACCTTTCCTTGACTTCGGGCACGTGAATGACCGCATCGGCATAAGGATCGAACCGATGCTCCCCTTCCGCAGCCACCACAATCGGTACGGCTTGATGGGCCTTGAATATGGCCGTGTCTTTCACGATGTCGCTGACCACATCTTCACGGTTGCCTGCAGCACAGATAAAGATTAAAGGCTCCGAGGAAAGATCTATGTGTTTTTTGTCTTCAACCACATCAGAGGAAATCGTCTTGTAACAAAGTTCGCTCAGCTTTATCCTGATCTCGTCCGCAGAGATCTTGTTCGGACCGCTTCCGACAACGGCCCAGTATTTTTTCGTAACCGCAAATTTCTCTGCCGAGCGCATAATTTCTTTCTGTTTTTTTAGCACCTTTTTCATGCAAGAAGGGAGCCTCCAAAGGTGCTCTATCTCTGCCACGACAAGCTCATCATTCAAGCTCCCCATCAGTTGGGCGAGCTTCAGACTCAGGATGCTACCTGCTACAATCTGGCAGTAGTACGCCTTGGTGGAAGCTACTGACATTTCAATATCTCTTCCGGTACTTGTATAAAACACACCGTCCACTTTAAAAGTAATGTCAGAGTCCCGCCTGTTCACAATAGCGAGCGTATAAGCCCCTCGCTTCCTTGCCATATCAACGGCACGATTGGTGTCGGTGGTGGTTCCGGACTGTGTTATTGCAATAACCAGCGTGTCCTCAAGACTGTCATCGAGCATAAATCCGCTGTATTCTGAGGCCTTCGGAGCTGCCACATGAGTATTCGTCCCTCTCAAATAGTATTTCAGCAACTCTGCACAGCCTGCAGCCGCTACCCCTGCTGTGCCCTGGCCTATAAAGAAGATCTTGCGAATCCTGTTTTGTCTCAAGGCCAATTCAAGGCGAGCCGGTATGACGGAAGCATCCAGGAGGATCTGTGGACATCTTTTGCCGTTTTTTTCAACAATCGCTATGCGGTCCTCCATGGTCTGTTCTACAGAGCGGGGAGATTCCGAGATCTCTTTCAAGAAATAGTGAGGATAGTTCTGCCGGTCGATGTCTCTTGTGGTGATTTTGGTTTCTTTGATGTCTTTTTCAGAAAGGTTAACAGGTGTTCCATCGTAGTACATTGCCGTGATGCCTTCAAGGCTTCCCGCAGAATCCTGATCCAAAAGAAATATTTGTCCCTGTGTCCTGCCGGATGCCCCCTCCACCGTCCTTTCTCCATCTATCTTAATATAGCGAGAACTATCTTCCACAAAGCCGTATATCTCAGAGGCCGGCACATAAGAGTCCTGGCCCAGGCCGATAAACATAGCTTGTCCGCTCCCTTTCTGCGCGAGGAAAACCTTCCCGGGAGCAAGGTCCGTTTGCACGGCAATGGCATGAGATCCTTTGAAATCATTGACAGCAAGCCGAAATGATTCCTCGATTGGTTGATTTTTCTTAAGATACTTTTCTATCTGCAGCGGGATTATCTTTGTGTCGGTGGAAATCTCGGGTGCAATGGAGCGACCTGTCTCCCTTTCGTATTTGCGCTTCAGCTCCTGATAATTGTCAATATCGCCGTTGAGACAGGCAAAAATAAAGCCTGGGTTGCTGGAAGAGTCCCCGGACAGCCCTTGTCCCTCATTGTCGGAGCTGCCGGCTACCACGCCAAGATTGTCTACAGGATGGGAGTTGGGCTCGCTGATCTCGCCGACGGACGCCCACCGGGTATGGGCTAAGGTAGTCTGAGATAAGTGAGGAATCCTGATCAGGTGCTGAAATATGGTATCATTGGTAACCTGGTTCCTCAAAAATTGAACATTATCACCGAGGCTTCCCACCTCGGCTGCAACCTTGTAAGTAAATACGAGCGAAACCCGGCCATCCCGTCTGCTGGCTCTGAGGCTGCGATTTACCAGGACATTCTCTTTTTGTCTTGCTTTGAATTCCTCCAGCAGAGATTCTGCTTGCAACTCTTCTTTGAAGCGCGCAAAATCGGCCTCGTCCAACACGAAAAGGATTGAAATACCAGCGGAATCCCTCCCCCTGACCTCAAGCCGATCGATGTTGTTAAAAACAAGGTTGATTTCTTTCAATGACTTCAAAGTCCACCAGGGCAGATTATCGTATTTGTCAAGGCGCCCAAGGGCATCTATTTTATCAATATTTCGGAGAATGTCGTAGTTCAAAGACCACCGGATATCCCTCA
>QMMV01000034.1 GCA_003647435.1 Deltaproteobacteria bacterium
CAGGGTAAGATACAGAAATTCTATAAAGACTCCTGCTTGCTGCAACAACAATACGTCCGAGAGCCAGGCATTACGATACAGGAGTTGATCAACGACATGATTGCAAAGACAGGTGAAAACATTACCGTAAGACGGTTTGTGCGGTACCAGCTTGGAGAGGAATAAAGACCGGGCTACCCTGATCCAGGATACCTGATCCGCTAATTGTGCGGCACCCGAAATCGATGTGCCTTAAGCTTGATATGTTTGAGGGAATCAGTTTAGTTTTTGAGTATCAGTTTAGCTTTTTGAAAGTATTATTGCGGACAGGCCATCCGATTGGAGACCGTCTCAAACTCAGACAGTGAGCCAGTCTCCAATCGGATGGCCTGTCCGCTCCGTATGTGTGTTTTTTAAAAGAGCTAAAGTGTTAGGTTTAGCTTTTGCCTTATGCCAACTCCTAAGTACAAAAGAATTCTCGTCAAACTGAGTGGCGAAGCATTGATGGGCAAGCAAGGCTACGGGATAAGCCCTGAGATGATCGACTATATTTCCGGCGAGATTCGGTCAGTGTATGATCTGGGTGTCCAGATAGCCCTCGTTATAGGTGGTGGCAATATCTTTCGAGGCGCGGCTGCCACATCCTATGGAATGGCTCGAGCGGTGGCAGACCACATTGGAATGCTGGCCACCGTCATCAATAGTATTGCCCTGCAGGATGCCCTTGAAAAAAGGGGAATTCAAACCAGGGTTCAGTCAGCTATTGAGATGCGTGCTATAGCCGAACCATATATCCTGCGCAGGGCTATTCGACATCTGGAAAAGGGACGGGTAGTGATTTTTGCCGCAGGAACCGGTAATCCTTACTTTACCACAGATACTGCAGCGGCCTTGAGGGCCCAGGAAATCCGTGCAGAAGTGCTCGTTAAGGCCACCAAGGTGGACGGAATTTACGATACAGATCCCCTTGTGAATCCAAAAGCAAAACAGATCCCAAGCGTGACCTATCTTGAAGTCCTGAGACGGCAGTTGAAAGTGATGGATTCGACAGCAATTTCCGTTGCCATGGACAACCTGTTGCCTATAATTGTCTTTAATATAACGGTAAAGGGAAATCTCAGGCGAGCAGTTTGCGGGGAAAAGATAGGAAGCTGTGTGAAGGAGTTATCAAACAGTGCTTGATTCGGTTTTTGATGAAACCAGGCAGAAAATGGGCAAATCAATCGAGGCCCTGAAAAACGAGTTCAAGAAAATCCGGACGGGGAGAGCTTCTCTTGCGCTTTTTGAGGGTATCAGGGTAAACTATTATGGAACGTTAACCCCTCTTAACCAGATGGCTTCACTGTCTATTCCAGAAAGCAGGCTTGTTGTTATTCAGCCCTGGGACCAGACGATGATAGGAGAAATCGAAAAAGAGATTCTGAAATCACAACTGGGCCTTACCCCGATGAACGATGGAAAGGTCATTCGCATCCCCATACCACCCCTTACGGAGGAACGCAGGAAAGAACTTGTAAGGCTGGTGCGAAAAATAGTGGAAGAACACAAGGTATCAATCCGCAACATTCGTCGGGAAGCTAATGAACTTCTCAAGACCCTGAAAAACGATGGCGTTATCTCCGAGGACGATTCTCGTAAAGGCAGAGAACGGGTACAGAAAATCACGGATGAGCACATCCTGTTAATTGACAAAGCCTGCCAGGAAAAAGAGAAAGAGATACTTGAATTCTGATAATCCTTCCCTGCATCCCGAATTAATCCCACATCACCTCGCCATTATAATGGATGGTAATGGCCGCTGGGCTAAAAAGCGCTCACTGAATCGCATCAGAGGACACCAGGAAGGGGTGAAATCCGTCCGGGACATCGTGACGGCTTGCCGGGAGATCGGTATAAAGGTTTTAACCCTTTATGCCTTTTCAACAGAAAACTGGCAGCGGCCCAAAGAAGAAGTCTCTGCCCTGATGAATTTTCTCAAAGTCTATTTGAAGGCGGAACTTCCTCAAATGATGAAAAATGGCATCCGCCTGAACGCCATCGGCGAGATTGAACAACTTCCCGATGATGTACAGGCGGTCTTGAGTGAAGTCATGCAGACAACCAAGCAAAACCGAAGTATGCTTTTAAATCTCGCCCTCAATTACGGCGGTCGTGACGAAATCATCATGGCTGTCAGGAAGATCGCAACAGAGGTTGAAGCGGGCAGACTTCAGCCTGACGAGATAACCAAGAAAACCTTTTCAAATTATCTGTACACGCACGGGATGCCCGAGCCAGACCTGCTCATTCGGACCAGCGGGGAAATGCGAATCAGCAATTTTCTCCTGTGGCAAATCGCCTATACTGAGATCTTTGTTACCAGGACTCTCTGGCCCGATTTCAGGAGGAGGGAACTATTTCAAATTCTGCTTGATTACCAGAAGCGTGAGCGCCGGTTTGGCATGACCGGGGAGCAGATAAGAAAAAGGGAAGCGGTCAGCTAAGTTCATGAGTTCCGGCCACATGAAACGCTTGCTTACTGCCGCGGTCGGCATTCCCGTTCTGGCCCTGTTAATCCTTTACGGGGGGGAAACTTCTTTTGCAGTCTTCATCGTGCTGGCGGCAGCAGCAGGGCTTGTTGAATATTATGCCATGGTTCTTCCCGGCCAGATGATGGTCTCAAGGGCAATCGGCCTCATCCTTGGTATGACCGTAGCCGCCTCCTTTTACTTCATGGATGTTCTTACAACATGTGCCATGTTGGTGCTCGGCTTTTTCGGCTTTGCCTTTATGTGTTTAACACAATTTGGACCAGGTATTTCTATGGCCGAAGTTCTTTCCAGAGAGGTTATGGGGCTTATCTATGTTCCGTTTTTCCTCGGCCACTTAATACTGATCCGCCACTGGAACCAGGGAATTATCTGGACATTCTTTCTGCTGGCTGTCGTATTTGCCGGGGACACGGCTGCCTATTACACGGGACGGGTTCTGGGCCGCCACAAGCTCTCCCCGAACATAAGCCCGCGAAAAACGGTGGAAGGGGCCATAGGCGGGCTTTCTGCCAATCTTGTGGTTGGTGCTTTGTTTAAGCGATACTGTTTCGTGGAGCTTTCCTGGGGCATTTTTATAGTTTTACTTTTTTCCCTCGGCATACTGGCACAGATGGGTGATCTGGTTGAATCTATGATAAAGCGATCAGTCGGTTTGAAAGACTCAGGCACTCTTCTGCCCGGGCATGGAGGGATCCTGGATCGCATTGATGCGTTGCTTTTTGCCGCACCGGCGCTCTACTATTTTAAGACATATTTGTTATCGTAGCATGAAAATCGTAACCGCTGACGCGGTAATGGTGGGTTGAAGTGCAGGAGTGAGGGCGTGTTGGAAGGGCAGATGTCCCAGTAACTCCACCGCTCCACTTCTCCGTGATTATCGGGCATTGTATTTTGCTTATGACATGCTTATCGATACTGGGCTCCACCGGTTCCATCGGGAGGAACGCACTGCGTATTGTGGAGCAGTTTCCGGATAGATTTTCTGTTCTTGCTCTGGCAGGAGGGAAAAACATAAAACTGCTTTGCAAGCAGATCAAGCGCTTTCGTCCCCGGATAGGCGTCGTAATGGATGATGTGCTGGCGCATCGCCTCCAGCAAGAGCTCGGATCCAGTAATCATGTGGAAATCCTCTATGGCGAACACGGGTACAGGGCTGCGGCCACGCTTGCATCAGCCGACGTGGTCGTTTCAGCGATGGTGGGGTCATCAGGCCTCGTTCCAACTCTGGCGGCCATTGAGACCGGCAAGACTGTAGCTTTGGCCAACAAGGAAAGTCTGGTCATGGCCGGAGAGCTTCTAATGAAGATCGCTCGAGCGCAGGGGAGCCACGTTATCCCCGTCGACAGTGAGCACAGTGCTATCTTCCAGTCACTTCGAGGGCATCGGCGGCAAGAATTGAAGCAGATACTCCTTACCGCCTCCGGTGGTCCGTTTTTAAAGAAAAAGGCAGAGGAGTTAGAAAAAATTACACCTGAAATGGCGCTTTGTCATCCCACATGGGAGATGGGAGCAAAAGTTACAATAGATTCTTCCACCCTCATGAACAAGGGCCTTGAAATTATTGAAGCAAGATGGCTTTTTGATGTCCCTTTAGATCGTATTAAGGTGCTTATTCATCCCGAGAGTATAATCCACTCCATGGTTGTCTATCATGATGGTTCCGTTATAGGACAACTTGCCGTGCCTGATATGAGAATTCCCATTGCCTATGCCATGTCTTACCCGGAACGGCTCCCCCTCGGGCTGGATCCACCTGACTTTGTTGATCTTGGGGCCCTTAGCTTTCAAGAACCGGACATGGAGAGGTTTCCTTGCCTTAAGCTGGCCATTGAAGCCTGCAGACAGGGAGGGACGTTTCCTGCCGTGCTGAGCGCCGCAAATGAGGTTGCAGTAAATGCTTTCCTGAATCACAGGATCGGTTTTGGCCAAATTGCCGGAATAACGGAAGCGGTGATGAATCACCACACACCTGCATCCAAACCAGGGCTTTCCGACATCCTTCAGGCGGATGCCTGGGCACGGCAGATAGCAGAAGAAAATATTAAGGTATGAATATACTTGCCTTCGTAATTGTATTAGGAGTTCTGATTTTTGTCCACGAGCTTGGTCACTTCCTGATGGCAAAAATTTTGGGTGTCGGGGTGACAAGGTTCTCTCTCGGGTTTGGCCCGAAAATCGTCGGGAAAAAGATCGGCATGACCGATTACATGATCTCCGCCATACCTCTTGGTGGTTATGTCAAGATGATAGGAGAAGACCCTTCTTCAGTGCTTGAGGAATCAGAAATTTCACTCTCTTTTTCTCATAAGAGCCTCTTGAAGCGAAGCCTTATCGTTCTTGCAGGCCCGGCTTTTAACTTTCTTCTGGCACTCGTGATCTTCTTCGGCTACTTCCAGATCTCGGGACTCCCTCTCATGAAGCCGGAAGTTGGCACGGTACAAAAGGGGATGCCGGCTTATGAAGCGGGTATCCTTGCCGGTGACACCATTGTTGCCATAAACGGCAAGCCCCTGAAACAATGGGATGAAATGGCAGCGCTGATCAACCAGAGTGGCGGCCGCCCTGTGAAGATCAAATGTTTGCGGAACAAGCAAATTATGTATTTCACAGTCACCCCGAAATTGGTTTCTTCCCGGAATCTGTTTGGGGAAAAGACAAGCAGGTATATCATAGGGATAACCGCCTCAGGAGCTGTTACCGTCGAAAAGGTCAACCCGTTTGAGGCGACCGCACAGAGTATATTGCGAACATGGCAGATTTCCAAGTTAACGGTGCTGTCTATAGGAAAGATAATTGCCGGCACCCTTTCACCAAAAACCATTGGCGGCCCTATCATGATTGCCCAGATGGCAGGACAACAGGCGAAGGCGGGAATAGTCAGCCTTCTCTTTTTTATAGCGCTCTTGAGTATCAATCTTGGCATTCTGAATCTTTTGCCTATTCCTGTGCTGGATGGAGGCCATCTATTCTTCTTCTTGATCGAGGCAATAAGCCGCAGGCCCCTGAACCTTAAGGTGCGTGAGGTGGCCCAACAAGTTGGTATGTCTATTCTCATCCTCCTCATGATTTACGTGTTCTATAATGATATTGCTCGAATCCTGTTTCATCAGAAGTAAATCTACTCTACCTCTATGAACCTTGACCTCATAAGGGCCGTTGACAAATGGTGCGGCATTCCAGCCTGTTTTTTTCTTTCCGCCGCCCACAAGATTCTTGCTTGCATCAGGCCTCACCGGAAAGCCGAGGCCGGCGACGGCACAACACCGAGAAAAGTCCTTTTCATCGAGCTTTCCGAAATGGGGAGCGCCATACTCGCCTATCCCGCCATGCGGTATGCACTTGGCAAATACCCGCATTTGCAGCTCTACTTTCTCATCTTTTCGCGTAACCGCTTCTCAGTTGACGTGCTGGATCTGATTCCGGAAGATCATGTCTTTACGATAGACATCTCATCTCCTGTTCAATTTCTTTGGAGCACCCTGAAGGCTTTGAAAGCAATTCGGAAGACAGGGATCGATACGGTCTTTGACCTGGAGCTTTTTTCACGCTTTTCATCACTGTTGAGTGGTCTTTCTGGAGCCGGGATCCGGGCAGGGTACAGCAAGTATCATGAGGAAGGGCTTTATCGGGGCCAATTTATGACCCACCGGGTCCTCTACAACTGTCACCAGCACATGGCAAAAAACTTTATAGCCCTGGTAAAAGCGATTGAACAGCAAGATGAAGGGCCGCTGTTAAAGGAAGTTATTGCCGATGAGAATCTGATCAGACCACGCTACGAACCCAGTGCAAAAGACCTGGAGTCAATGCGCCGGCGTCTGGCCGACATCAACCCGTCTGTGAGGTCTGCCAAATATTTGATCCTTTTTAACCCCGGCGCCGGCAGCCTTCTTCCAATACGGGCCTGGCCTGTCGAAAACTACGGGGCGTTGGGGAGGAAAATAGTTGACCGGTTTGACGCCGTGATTATCATCATCGGCCTTGAAGAGGCATGTCGAGAAGCGGAAAAAATTCTGCAGTATGTCGGCTCCGCCCGTTGCGTCAATTTTGCGGGAAAGACCTCGTTCAAGGATTTGATGGACCTACTCAGCCTTGCCGACATACTCGTCACCGCTGATGGCGGACCAGCCCACTTTGCAACCCTGACCCCGATTAAAAACATTGTGCTGTTTGGGCCGGAGACTCCGGCACTGTATGCGCCCCTTGGTCCGAATTCGACCTGTCTATTCGCAGGCCTGGCCTGCAGCCCCTGTCTTTCGGCCTACAATCACCGAAAGACATCTTGTACCGATCCCAGGTGCATGAAGGCGATCACGGTTGAAGAAGTCTTTGGGGCTGTCTCCGGTTTCTTAGAAAAGCCGTAACCCTCAACCTTTTTCAAAAGTAGACACAATGCGAAGTTCGGATTCAAAAAAACTTAACCTGTTACAAAAGTTCTGAATCGGGTTCGAGTCTTATTCGAAAAACAGTGTAGTTTGAGTCCTGGTAAACGGGGTCCCAGTATGTCGAAGTCAACGAAAGAAACCTTTTGATCTCTTCGGATGTGAAGTTGTCCTGCAGATACTTTCTGAACAAATTATTTCGAATCAGCAGATGCGTGGAATCCAGAGAACGGAGGGATTGAACGAAGTCCTCCTTCTTATTGCTTGCTTGAACCATCCGGCTTACCATTTTCATCCCGTAGCCAGCATGGATTCGGAAGGGTCGATCAATGTAATATACACGATAACCAACAAGGATGAAAGAGACCCTGGCGTCTGCCGGAAGATGAGTATTGATATAATGAATGGCCGGGTAGCTTCCCAGGGTTCGTGACAGGAACTCGTCGCGGGTCTCCTCTCCTAAGACATACGGCAGCGGTTTGATAGTATGAAACCGCTTTATTATATATATGCCATTTGCAAGCAAAGCGATCCCGATCGATCCGAATACAATAGATGAAAGAAAGTGCCGTTTGCTCAATCCTTCACTGAGATTCTTGAGACCTGCAACACAAAGGATAGTGATCGGGGGGAGAGCAGGGAGAATCAGGCGAAGGTATTTTGCGGCCACAAAGTAAACTGACAGGATAAAAAAGGCCGAAAAAGCCAGGAAAAAGTTCCTGTCACGCTTCAGGGCCTTTCCCAGAAATGCAAATGGCAAGGCTAAGATAAGGATCGGGTTGAGCCTGCCCGCAAAAAACTGCTCGGAATTGTCCCGACCCTGGAAGAAAAAGCGTATGGGAATAGCCAGTACTTCCCAGAAGCTTTCTCCATATGCGAGTTCCCGCTGACGGAAAAACCCGCTGATACCGCTTCCCTGGATGTTGGCAGGATTCGATGGCAAAGGATGGGGATTAAAAAAACTGTTGTAATGGGGATATATGGGATTGCTGGTCCATATATAGTTTCTGATGCACCATGGGGAGAACAAGAGCAAGGCAATCGCAGCAAAGCAGATGCCGTACCCTACCGCTTTTGTCGGCTCTCTGCGATCCTTCGCATAATAGTAGATAACGATGAGGGTAAGAAAGACGAATGAAATAAGGGCGCTGTAATCGGTCCCGAGAGCAAGACCTGCGGCCACCGCAGATATGGTCAGCCACTTGGTTTGTGAGCATTTGCACCTGCGCCACCTGGAGATGGCAAACACGGCGAGGGTAATGAAAAAGGTCAAACCAAGGTCGATGTAGGCCTCCGAGGACAGCCGGCTTACTATCGGGGTGCTCAGAAATAGGAGCGAGCCAAGAAGCGCCCAGTTTGTACCCATTTTTTCGTCTTTCAGGTATTTATAAATCAGAAATCCCGTTGCCAGGCCAAAAAAGTGGTGGATAAATTTGGGAAGAATATCGCTCCCAAATGACAGGCATAAAAGATATAAAAGATTGACGTTCATTGGGGAATAAGCAAACGACTGGCCAATTTCATACATCCCGCCGTGTTTGAGCCAGAGCTTGGGAACAGCAAGGTGATAGATCAAGGCGTCTCTGGATATGGGAGGGGTGGCACACATGAGGCCAACGATGAGGATTTCCGAGGCCAAGATAAGGAGTAGAGTCCAGAAGGCAATTTGGCCCGAACTGAAGCGTGCAGAACATTGGTGGCCAGATATGTGAGATGAGAGAGAGGATTTCTTCATTTATCCACCAAAAAAACCGGGCACGCAGATCATGAGGATACCGACAATGGTTGCCATCAATCCGACCAGGGCAAGAAATGCCCCAATGGCATCTGCAGGGCCCTTTTTTGTAAATGCGCTCCACATGCCGGAACCAATTAAAAATATTCCACATATGATGATAAAAGCCCTGAACACCATCCTCATCTACGCCATCACCATCCCAACAATCCAGAGGGTATAAAAGACCGCAAACATCACCCCCCAGAAAATGGCGGGTTTCAGCCCGAGGCCGGCGGTTCCTGCTCCCGGCACTGCATGCAGGAGAAAGCCGATTACAGATCCTATCCAACCTAATAAGCCGATTTCAAGCACAAGCGTCCAGAAGACGTTTGGTTCCGCATTCTCGTGCCCGCCGGGAAAAAGACGGGAGTCCTTTCCCCCGTCCCTTTTTCTCCGCTCTTTGGCCATCAATGAGGCGATCTTTCTGTCACTCCTGGTGATCCAGTCTTTTCCCGGCCCGTAAAAGCTTCTCGCGGCATAAAACCCCTGCTTTATTGTCCTGGCGGCAATCAATGCAACCCTGATATCACCCTGTTTTTCTGCCCGTGTGCAGATCTCCCACAGGCGCTCTGCCGATCGGTAAACATAAGGACTATATGGGGTATACCAGTGGATTGAACGGTCAAAGAACGTGATCGCCTGGATGTAGTTGCCATTGGTGAAATATTTCTCTCCTTCCAGATACGCCTGCCTCGAGCCATAATATCCACGCCCCCAGATCATAGCAAATGCTATCAGGCCGAGAGTAAAAAAAATAGTAAGTACCCTGATAATCGTCCTCTTCAATTGAGTAAAATCCCTTCCCATCAAATCAACCGAAGCCTTTTTGAAAGCTTTTTATCCTTTCTTAATTTCTTAATATCGAAACCTTTTTGCAGATCGAAGGGGATATTGTTCTTCTTGTAGTATTCGGCGATCCTTTTCAGATTCTGCTCGTTCGGATCATCCTTCCTCAGATACATGGCGGAATTTCTGTTCTCAAATATCAGCGTCCAGCCACTGGAAGAAAATGGCCTGCTGTCACCAAACATCTTTTTGAAAAGGAGCACATCGAAATGATATTTCTGGATAAGTTTTTCAAATCCCGGGTACTGATACTGCATCATCATTGAAACAATTACACTCTCCTCCCCGTGGAGATATGTCCGCGTATCTGCAAAAACCTTATACTTGGGGTATAGATAATATAAAAGATACCCGCCCCAGGCAGGGGGGTTGTAAAGTCTTCCCGATAGAGTTACTTCTTTCAATATCTTAACAGCGACGTCGGGATATTTATTGAGCTGTATCTCATTCGCAAAGTTATACGGTATCCTCCTGCAACCCTCATTCAGCCAGTACAGCCCGCAGAGACTAACCCCAACGCAGAGCAATATAGCCATCACGCGCCTTAAACCTTGAGGGAGTCTCCTGTTCTCTGCCTGCAGCCTGCCATACTTGACAATGAGAAGAGCCGGCACGAAAAGCAGCCATGCAAACCGAGCTGCCGCTATGGCCAGGAAGCACATCAGGGTGCCTATAAGCAAATCTTCAAGGGTCCACTGGACCTTCCTTAGATATGAACCGACGATGACCACCAGGAAAAGGAGTATGATACCGATTACAAGGCCTTTCATGACAAGCGGGAACGCCAGCACCCCGCCAGTGATGGCCCTGTAAACGCCTGTTTGCAGCGTGATGAAGATCGGTTGCCATTCTGGAATATATTGCTTGACAACGGGTGTGGTCCCAAAGACGTATTCATAGATGCGGTATCCATAGGGGTTGATGAGGCTTGCAACAAGGAATAGAAGGAAAGCTATGTTTGGATCAAAGGGCGGCCGCGCGACCCTGAACCACCTGTCTGCACATGGAATTTTCTGGGCCACTCTGCCAGCAAGGAGAATTGCGATAAGCCCTCCAACAGATAGCATGAACGGGTGCAAATTGACCCAAAAGATGCATAAAAGAAAAAAGGCTGCATAATGAATGGGCTTAAATCTGTTTCGAGCTGTTATAAACGATGTATAAAAGAAAGTAAAAAGCAGGATGGAAAACAGTTCCGGCCTTATCATGTAACGGGTTCGAAACAGGTAAGCTGTAACAAGGAGGACAAGAAGAGCGACAAGGAATCGACGGGAGAGCTGGAGCGCCGCCCAGAAGATGAACGCAAGGGCAGTCAATTCCAAAAAGACCCGCATAAGACGAAGGCCGCGGAACCCGAGACCATCGTGAACAAAATAGAAGATAATTTGCGACAGCCACTCGTTCAGTATAAGAGGTTTGCGCCCGGTTGTGTAAGAAAACGGGTCGGTTTCGGGAAGAACATAGTTGTTTTGGACGATATATTCGCCTGTCTTTATATGAAGCCATATGTCATAACAGAAGACAGGCTTGTAAAAAATCCCCGCAAAGCCCGCCAGTATGAAAGCAACCACGAGGATCTCCCTGCCCTTTATC
>QMMV01000035.1 GCA_003647435.1 Deltaproteobacteria bacterium
GCTCCGACGTCACCACTACAATTCGCTCGTCAGCTGCTATATTAAAATACATTATGTTGGAAGAAATCCCGGCACCGGTGTCAATTAAAAATACGTCGAACGCTTCATCGAGCCTATCAAACTCATTTAGCAGATTGAGCTTTTCCCCCTGGCTCAAATGCACGAGTTCGTGTAGGCCCGACCCTGCAGGGATAATACGAATTCCCCTCGGCCCATTTACAATTACATCTGCGAGATCTTTTTCACCACTGATCACATGCTTGATATTATAGGCAGGGTTAAGACCGAAAATGATATCAATGTTCGCCAGCCCCAGATCGCCATCCAGTATCAGGACCCTTTTCCCGAGCATTTTAAACGCTATGGCCAGATTCCCAACGATGTTGGTTTTACCAACGCCCCCTTTGCCGCTGGTGACAGAAATGACGCGGGGAAAAGACGGTCCGGCTCCGAATTTAGACAGTTTTATGCCATCTCGCATATCCCGGGCCTTTTTCCTGACCATTTGCCTGAGACCACTTGCTTGATCCACTCTCTAAGTTCCCCTGTTTAGTGCCTGGACCTAAAAGGCATGTTCAGGCAAAATCCGAATATCCAAATCCGAAAACCGAAGCGAATTGGAATACCAGTATCACTTTAGCCCTTTCAAAAAATACACATAAATATTTTCAAAAATCTAAACTGATACGAATACCAAATGACAAAAGGGTCGAAATGAACACATTGGGAATTCCATGTTTTTGTCACTGGAACATTTCCGATTTCTGTCATTGTTTCGTATTTCGGGTTTTTGACCCAAAGCATATGTTTCAGGTCAGGCATCATTCAAATATCAGTTGCAATATGCGTGTCTTGGTAGCCTTGAAGATATCTTCAGGTACTCTCTGGCCTGTTGTGACAAAGGAAATGGGCCTCCTGGATCTTAAAATCTGGTTGATAATGACCCCCCTGGCCTTTGTTTCGTCCGTTTTGGTAAAAATATAGCTGATAAAGTTCAAGATCCCGAAGTTCTTGGCCACCTGCCCCATCTCCGGCTCACCTGTTACAGCACTGAGAAGCAGGTGGGAACTGATGGCACGGGTGCTCCCTATCAACCTGTGCATCTCTTCCATGCGCTCCATATCGTAGTGGCTCTGCCCTGCCGTATCTATGAGGATGATTTCTTTTTCTCCCATGCGCCTTAAGGCAAATTGCAAATCGGCAGAGCTAAAGGCAGAAAAACAAGGAATGCCCAGGAGCCTGGCATAGATTTTCAGTTGCTCTGCGGCTCCTACCCTATAATTGTCTATCGAAATAAGCCCTACACTCCTTTTTTGTTTCAAGCTCAGATCGGCAGCCAATTTAGCAATTGTGGTAGTCTTGCCGACTCCGGTCGGCCCTATGAAAGCGGCCACTTTTTGTCCGGCCCCATCATTGAAGGGGTCTTCTACATCAACGGCATTGAGTATTTCCTTTAACACTCTTTCATATAAGCGAGTTGTAGGTTCCAGGCCGTTTTCTTTAAACACTCCAGCCTTTTCAAGAAATAACTGCACATTGGATTCGGCTATGCCGCTTCGGAGCAGCTTCACATAAATGTCTATCGCGGCAGGATTAGTCCTGAAAGCCTCCATTAAATGACCGGACCGACTCAGAAGCAAAATCATCTCCTTGATCGTCATCAGCTCAGACTTAAGGGAAGTTAAAGAAGACCGATCGGAAGCCGGCGTTTTCAAATCTCCGCTGCTTTCCTCTGCTGCAGCGCTTATTTCAAATAATTCTTCGCAGCGAGACGATGAGGCCATTTTCCCTTCACGAATCTTCCTGGTCGACAGTATCAAGGCCTCGGGACCAAGATCCCGCCTGACCATATTGACCACTTCCTGAATAGTGCTTCCTTTGTACTTTTTAACTTTCATCGCCTATCCGAGATTCGTGCTTCTCTGTCTGTATACCTGTCATATCTGAACCTTCCCAAAAGACTTAAACCGAATGTTTTTGGGGAGTTCGTTGTGTGAAAGCACCGCCAGTGATGGTGCAAGCTGCTCTATCATCCTTCTCAAATGTCGCCTCAGTGCAGGAGAACAGAGCAAAACAGCCTGAACGCCTCTGGCTGTCACCTTTTCCATCTCTTCTTTCACCGAATTCATGATGGAGTTGGCCACCTTCGGATTCACCGACAGGTATGAGCCATGCTCGGTATGTTGAACGCTCTTTAAAAGGACGTCCTCAACCTCCTGTTCCAGCGTGATAACAGGCAACAGACCGTCTTTGCCGATGTATGGGTATACAATAGCCCGGGCAAGCCTCTGCCGCACGTATTCTGTTAAAAGGTCGGGGTCCTTTGTATGTGGCGCATAGTCAGCCAGCGCCTCAACAATCGTTAATAGATCCCTGATGGATACGCCTTCTCGTAAAAGGTTTTGCAATACCTTTTGGATACCGCCCAATGAAAGGAGTGACGGCGTGAGTTCCTCTACGGCCTTCGGATGCGTTCTTGCCAGATTGTCGAGAAGATTCTGAACTTCCTGCCGTCCCAATAGTTCGTCTGCATGGGCGCGTATTACCTCGGTCAGGTGTGTAGCTATGACGGCGGTATTATCCACTACCGTGTAGCCTGCAGATTTTGCCTCCTCACCTTTGCTTTCAGGAATCCATAGGGCCGGGAGATCGAAAGCAGGCTCTCTGGTGGAAATACCATTGACTTTTCTGGCAATATCGCTTGCTGCCATGGCCAATAAGTGATTGACCATCAATTCATAACGACTGACCTCCACGCCCTTGATCAAAATGCGGTATTCAGACGGTTTCAGGTTAAGATTATCCCTTATATGAATCGGGGGAACTACCATCCCCATTTCACGAGCAAATTCGCGCCTTATCGATCTGATCCGGTCAAGCAATTCTCCATTCTGTTCCCTGTCCACAAGAGGAATGATAGCATAGCCGACCTCCAGTTCCATGGGATCGAGCACAAGAAGATGTTCAACCGATTCAGGGGCACTTTCAGCCTTCTCCGCTTCAGGCCTTTTCAGCGCCCTTCCAGCCGGAGTTTCGCGCCTTTTTTTAGAAGAGAGATAAACACTTCCCCCTATGAGCATGGCGAGCACCATGAACGGGAGATGAGGAAGACCGGGAATAATTCCAAACAAAAATATTATCAGAGACCCGAGATAGACAGCCCGTGGATTGGAAAATAACTGCTGGCTAAAATCAACGCCCATGCTCGACTCGGCAGCGGCTCGGCTCACCACGATACCTGCAGATGTTGAGATGATAAGGGCAGGAATCTGTGTCACCAGCCCGTCGCCCACTGTGAGAAGCGTGTAGTTTTGTGCTGCTGCCAAAATGGGCATTTTTTTCTGAAGCACCCCGATTACAAATCCTCCGATGATATTAATGAATGTAATGATGACGCCGGCGATGGCATCTCCCCGAACAAACTTGCTGGCCCCATCCATGGCTCCATGAAACTCGGCTTCCCTTGCAATGAGCTCCCGGCGCTGCCGTGCTTCTCCTTCATCTATAAGCCCAGCATTCAGGTCCGCATCAATACTCATCTGTTTGCCAGGCATTGCATCGAGAGTAAAACGCGCCGCCACCTCGGCGATGCGGCCGGCACCCTTGGTGATAACAACAAAGTTGATAATAACTAAGATCATGAAGACAATCAGGCCAACAACGTAATTTCCACCCACCACAAAACTGCCAAATGACTTGATGATTTTTCCTGCAGCAGTTGCCCCTTCGTTACCGTGAAGCAGGATCAGCCTTGTAGAAGCTACATTTAAGGAGAGTCTGAAGAGTGTCGCTACAAGCAAAAGTGACGGGAATATGGCAAAATCTAATGGCTCGACCGTGTACATGCTCATCAAAATAACAATAACGGAAAAGGTAATATTGAGTGCCAGTAGAAAGTCGAGAAAGAATGGTGGCACAGGTATGACCATCACCATCAAAACGGCCACCACCGCGAGAACCATCACGATATCGCTACTATTTGCAAAAACTGTATTCTGAAGCGTTCCCTGTTTTCCCGTAGCCACGTTAGTTGCTCCCCTTTCCCTTCAACCGGTAGACGTATGCCAGAACCTCAGCCACTGCTTGATACAGCGCGGAAGGGATCTCACTACCAATCTCAACCATCCTGTAAAGATGCCGGGCAAGTTCTTTGTTTTCAACGATCGGTACACGATGCTTTGCTGCAATTTCTTTAATTTTTTGCGCCACTTCTCCAGCCCCCTTGGCCACAACCTCTGGGGCATTCATCGCAGCACTGTCGTAGCGAATGGCCAATGCAAGATGAACCGGGTTTGTAACAACAACATCAGCTTTGGGGACCTCTTGCATCATGCGTCTCTTTGCCATCTCAAATTGAATCCTTTTGATCCTTGATCTGGTTAAAGGATCTCCTTCGGTCTGCTTGAATTCTTCTTTGACTTCTTGCTTGGTCATTTTCATCTGCTGCTCAAACTGCCATTTCTGAAAAGCATAGTCGATGACAGCCAGAAATATCATAACAACAGATACGCGAATATATATCTTGAAAGCGACTTTCAAAATATACACAGCGATACCCGAGACATCCATTCCACTGAGGGACAAAAAATGCTTTATCTCACCCTTAACCGTCCAGTAGGCAATCCCGCTCACGATGGAAAGCTTTGCCAGGGACTTAAACAGCTCCATGACGGACTGCTTGGAGAAAAGCTTGCCCGTCCCTTTGATCGGGTCCAGATGCGATAGTTTCGGCCTGACGGGTTCCCAGGAAGCCACCGTGCCTGTCTGAAGGACATTAGAGAGGACACCAATTCCAACCACTGCAATCATCACGGGGGCCACCATCACGATAAAATGTTGCACAAGCCAGTGGCCAAGAGCCAGAAAGTCCGTTATGCCAAGGTTCGGGGTTGCTATCATGGAGAACCCCCGATGCATGATACACCTGATATGACCATATATCATGGATCCGAACAGAGATAGTGTCGAAAGCCCTGCCATCAGCACAGCCACTGAGGCTACCTCACGACTTTTTGCGACCTGGCCTTTCTTTTTCGCATCCCTCCGCTTCTTCGGAGTCGCTTTTTCTGTTTTCTCTTGAAGATCACTTTCGGCCAAAAGTCATGCCCCCATCAGTCTCATAAGAATTGCCAACATATGTCCAAATCCGCCAACATACAGTTTCGTCAAGTGAAGAAGTATCTCCAGGGAAAATCCGAAGAAGAAGAGCCCAACTACAATTTGCAGCGGAAATGCAACGATCAGGATATTAATCTGCGGGACTACCTTGGCAATAATCCCAAAGGCTGCACTCGTCAACAGAAGCGAGGCGATCGCAGGAGCAGCGAGTTTGACAGCCAGGACAAAAATATCCCCGGATATCTTCAACATCTGATGAAAAAGGCCATCACTAAATCCAAACTCCCCGACCCTGACAACTGAAAAGCTGTCAGCCAGGGCTCTGAGAAAAAGATGGTGGCCGTCCAGGAGCAGAAAGATCACAACCGCAAGGAGATAGCCCGCCTGGGAAAGAATGGAGCCCTGTACGCCCGATTCGGGATCAAGAATATTGGCAATCGCAAATCCCATCTGGAACCCCACCAACTGACCTCCAAGCTGAACGGCGGTAAAGAACAAACGGACAGTTAAAGAAATGACCAGGCTAAACATTACCTCACAAAGGATAAGACGCAGGCAACCTATCAGGGTGTCTGGAAATAATACAGGATCCGGCCTGACAACAGCAAAAAGTATGATGCTGATCGTCAATGTTAGTCCTGCCTTGGCCAGTTTCGGCAGCATCGAAGTCCCGAACACAGGAAACATAAACATGACGATGCTGACTCGGAGCAAAATGAGGAGAAACGATTTGAACTCCCCAGGTGAAAGGGATAAAATTTCCATGGCGATTTCGATCTATCTTCAACTGTTAGCTCACTTTTTTGCCTCTCACCGAATATAAATCGGTATTTGGGTGATGCAGGTATGAGCAAAAGAGATCATTTGTTCGAGCATCCAGTTGGAAAAGAAAAGAAGTCCAAGAAGGACAATCAGTATCTTTGGCACAAAAGTGAGCGTCATTTCCTGGATCTGCGTCACCGCCTGGAAGATGCTCACGGCCAATCCAACAATAAGCCCGAGACCTAATAACGGCGCCGAAACTAAAATAGCTACCTTGATGGCTTCCTGACCAAATCCAACAACAAATTCCGGTGTCATATCATCAACCACCTACAAAACTTCTAACCAGAGACCCTACGATCAGATGCCACCCGTCAACCAGAACAAAGAGCATCAACTTGAATGGAAGTGATATCATGACCGGCGGTAACATCATCATCCCCATAGACAGGAGAACACTTGCCACGACCATGTCTATGATCAAAAACGGCACATATAGAACAAACCCAATGATAAACGCAGTTTTAAGCTCGCTTACTACAAAGGCAGGAATGAGAACAAAAGAACTCACGTCTTCCGGTGTGTCAGGTTTTTTTGCACCGGACATCTGTACAAATAATGCTAAATCTTGTTTCCGCGTTTGCCTGAACATAAAATGGCGAATCGGATTCATCGCTGCTTTCAATGCATCACCCTGTGATATCTCTTCACCCAGATATGGTTTTATCGCTTTATCATTAACCTGTTGCCAGACCGGCATCATGATAAAGCACGTGAGAAAGAGGGCAAGACCTGCTATAATCTGGTTGGATGGCGCCTGATTGGTACCGAGTGCGTGTCTCAAAAACGAAAACACCACAACCAGCCGGGTAAACGAGGTCATCAGCGTCAGGATTGCCGGTGCAAGGGAAAGCACGGTTAGCAGGGCAACAATCTGAAGTAACACTGAAACTTGCTCGGGATTATCTGCTTGACCAACACCGACCTGCAGAGAAGGGAGCGGAATCGCCGCGGTGAAAGCTGTTCCGGGACTTTCAAGTGACACAACAAGCAAAAAGGAAAAAGCAAAAAGGAAAATCGCTTTTCTCCTTGAAGTATTTTTCCGTCTATTTCCCATTAAGCAGATACTCCCTGTATCAGGCATCGTAACAATTGAAGTTTTTGAAAACATGATTGCACCCGGGGCACACTGATTGAGTCTATTGTCTAAAAGAGCTAAAGTGTTACCCGGCATCTACTATTAGCCGGGACAGGCATCGCTGACACCTTTGCCGTTTTTCGCCCGATCTTTTGCCCGCTTTACAAGTAATGATGTCAATAACTTTGTAAACGGAACATCCATTTTCCCCGAGGCTTTTGCACCCTCAACACGTTCGATAGCTTCTGCCTTTTCCAGCTTCGCCAAGCAGGTCAAGTTCTGCGCTGTAATTCCAACCACGATTTTTTCACCAGCCACATCGATCACAACGATCCGCTGTTTTGGGCTAACATGATAAGAAGCCAACACCCTGATGAGCTGCCGGTTGTTAGAGGCCTGTCTTTCATAAAAAAGCCGCTTCATGAGAAAAAGAACGAGGATAAGGATACTGACAACAATGCACAACATCCCTAATGTTTTAAAACCTGCCCCCCAGAGGTCCGGTTGTCCTATCATGGTAGATGTCTTCGCTAAAGCATCCAAAACAAGCTCTCCGGATCAGACTAAGCCTAACCCAACGTTTTGACTCTTTCAGCAGGACTGACGATGTCGGCCAGCCTTACACCAAACTTTTCATTAACCACTACAACCTCGCCGCGAGCGAACAATTTCCCATTTACGTAAATATCCATCGCTTCGTCCGCAAGCTTGGTTAGCTCAATGACCGAACCCTGCCGAAGTTGAAGTAATTCATTAATAGCCATGCGGCTTCTGCCAAGCTCAACCGAAATTTCCAGTGGAATGTCGAGAATAAAATCCAGATCTTTCATTTCGTCCGCCTGTTCCAGGCTCGATGATGCCTCAGAAGTTTCAATCTGCTCGGAGGAAACATTGAGGTCCTTGTTATCCTTTTGTTCATTCATGACTCTATCCTTTCCACTTCTGTCGGTTTTAACTTGAACTTAAACCTTGGGCCCCAACAGTCTTTTTGCGACTTTCAGGGCGCGGTTGCCTTTCATGAGCCCGGGCTGCCCTTTAAATTTTGGTACACCCTGAACGCTGGCAACTAAGTAGCTGTCAACATCAGACTCAAGCTGGATTACATCGCCACGCTTGAGACCAAAAAGCCTTTCAGCAGTGATTCGCGCAGAGCCTAATTCCACGGTGATATCTACCGAGATCTGCCGAATTTGCTCATACAGTCTTCTTCTCCAGTTTGTATCAGCCGGCAGTTGATCCCCCTGGAAATCTCCCTGCAATTTGTGACGGATTGGCTCCACGCTTGAATAAGGGATACAAACCGTTATAAGCCCCCCTATCCCATTCATCTCAACGTCAAAGCGAGCCACCATAACCACATCCGTTGCAAGCACGATTGAGGCAAATTGTGGATTTACTTCTGAGCGTACGTAGCTCGTTTTAACGTTATGAACCGGTTTCCACGCAGCCGCGAGATCGGCCAGGCAGACCCCCGCCAACTTCTGTATCATCGTGGTTTCTATCTGGGTAAAGTCCCGCCCTTCAACCTTTACCTTCTGTCTCCCTTTGCCGCCAAAATAGCATTCAATCAGGCTGAAAATGAGTTGACTGTCAAAAACAAGGAGCGCCTGCCCGATGAGGGGTTCCATGCGAAAAATGTGCATACTGGTAGGTACGGGAAGCGAGTGCTGAAATTCTTCAAATTTAATCATGTCAACCGGTCTAACCTGAACATCCACATCTTTTCGCACCATAGCTGACAGGCTCACCCTGAAAAGGCTTGAGAACCTGCTGTTAATGATATCAAGTGTCGGCATTCGGCCTTGAATAATCTGATCCTGGCGAGTCAAATCATAGCGAACAGCACTATCGGTAGGCACTGGTGTGTCGGTTTCTGTTTTAACCTCACCGGTAGTGACCCCGGCAAGCAGGCTATCGACTTCTTCCTGGGTTAGAATATTAGACATGACTCATACTCCGGATTCGCGGCACCGGAAGCTACTGAACAACAAATTCTGTAAAATAAAGGGCTCGAACGGTCGGTCGTTGCAACACCTGGTTAATCCGAGCAATCAACTCATTTCGCAGTTGAATCTTTCCTTCTGGGGTACTGATATCGCCGAAAGATTTGCTTGTCAGCAATAGAAGGACAGCATCTCTGATTTGTGGTATCCGCTCCACTAATTCTTTTTCCTCGTCTTTGTTGCCGATCTGAAGCTCTATCGTTGTCTTGAGATATCGCCTACCGTCCTGATCAAGCAGATTCACGATGAAAGGTTCCATCTCGTGCATGATCCCCGGTGCCATCTTCATCGCCTGGCCGGATTCTCCTGTTTTCGCAATCACTTCGTCGCCTTTTTTCAAGAACTTCCCGGGCACAAAAAAATTCCATCCAGCATAACCTCCTCCGGCTAACAGCAGGACTACGATGCCCAGAATTATAAATTTCTTGGAACCGGCTTTGCCCTTTCCGGCAGTCACATCAGGTTTATTTTCTTCTTCTCCCATTTTTGCCCTCCATTTCACTCGATTTCATTTTGTATCTGGCATCTGCTGAGTAAGCCCTTCACAAGATGACGCCATTTTCTTGCACCATCATGTCTTTATTACTCTTAAAATAATCTCCACGCGCCTGTTTTTCTCACGGCCATCTTCCGTGGTGTTTGGAAATCGGGGCCTTAAGTCACCGTAGCCTCCTACACTAAGTCGCCTGGGGGAAAGACCTTTTGTTTCAACAAGATAGCGGTGTACGTTCAATGCCCGGTATAAAGAAAGTTCCCAGTTTGAGTTATATCGTCTGCTGTGGATAGGAACGTTATCTGTGTGACCCGCGATAAGTATATCGTTGGAAACGGTACGAAGAATCCTTGCAACCAGATCAAGTATGGGCAGCGTTGAGGGTTTAATCTCAGCCTCTCCAGAATTAAAGAGAAGACTGGCCTTAAATGTAATGATGACGCCTCGCTCGTCTTCTGAAATGTCCATTATCGACTTCAAGCGTTCAGCTATTTTGTCGTGATTTATACCAGTTGCTGTAACAAAAAACTCTTCCAGCATCTCACGACTGGTTATCTGGATCCCTTTCTGGGTAGCCACTATTTTATTTAACCGCTCTTTTAAAAGCTCCAGTGCCCGTAAATCAGAAAACTCCAACGGCCCCGTGGCGCCCCTTTGCAGAAGAGGCGGCAAGGATTTTACCGATTGCAGGTGGGAGAATTCCAACGGGCCGCTGGCGCCGGAAAAAAGCCTGAACATCGACTTCAGAACCTTTGTATCCATTGATGACATGGACAAGAGGAGGACAAAGAAAGTCAATAAAAGCATTAACATATCCCCGAACGTAACCATCCATGCCGTAGTATCCGCCTCTGTTCCGCTTTCGTTCTTATTCCTCTTTTTCATCTCCGCCATCTTCCGAACCAAAAATACGAAATACAAATCGCTTAAAGACAAAGAACCTTGATGGCTCCCCTTCGTATATTTCCTCGAGTCTTCCTCGCGCTCTGCTTTCCAGAAGTACATCAACGCGCCGGTTTAGCGCCCGTGTCTGTCTTGTGTCGTTGCTTGCAATCGGCCTGTACCCTGCACAGCCGTAAGCCGTGATGCGTGCCGGAGAAACTTTGCCCATGAAGACGAAAAATTTCATGACCTCAAGTGCTCTGAGGGAAGAAATCTCCCAGTTGGACTTACCAGATTTTTCATCAGGTGGTAGGCTGTCAGTATGGCCTGTGATTTCAACGGGATATTGATCCTGATTGATGACTTTACAGAGCTTTTTCAAAAAAGGATAACTTGATAACTTGATCTTGTAGGCGCCAGGGTCAAAAAGTAGTTTGTCACGTATGCTGACCACTTCGCCTCTTGGAGTGCTTCGAATGAACACGGGCCTGGAAACCGATGCACCCGATGTAAACAGTTCTGTTGTTTCGGCGTTACGAGAAACCATTGGGGCCTGGGGTGGTAAAATGCTTTTCCCTTCGTCCTTCATTGCCGAAAGCCCCCCGGGGAGAATAC
>QMMV01000036.1 GCA_003647435.1 Deltaproteobacteria bacterium
AAATATTATTGCGGACAGGCCATCCGATTGGAGACCGTCTCAAACTCAGACAGTGAGCCAGTCTCCAATCGGATGGCCTGTCCGCTCCGTATGTCTGTTTTTTTAAAAGAGCTAAAGTGTTACTTCTACAGATATTTCAGGGGTGATTCGTGAATCGCCCCTGCATCGCCATTTTGGCGTACAAGCTTTAAACATGAAAAATACCGTTACTTTTCTCCCTGACAATATCTCAATTGTTGTAGACAGGGGAACAAACCTCTTGGAGGCCGCACTTGCGGCAGGCGTTCACATAAACGCATCTTGTGGAGGCCAGGGTCTTTGCGGGAAATGTCGTGTACTCGTAGAGGCAGGTGAAGTTGACAGCAAAAGAACTGAAAAAATAAGTAAGCAGGAATATGACCAGGGCTGGCGGCAGGCCTGTACAAGCCTGGTTCTTTCAGATTGCACAGTACGAATACCGCCCGAGTCGAGGGGTGCAAAGCGGCTTAAAGCCCAGAAACTCGACATGGGCAAGGCCGACCGCAAGATTGCATCTCTGAAAACAAAACCTCTGGCTGAAGGCTGGGTCTTTGATCCTCTTGCCATTAAAGTCCCTGTTCAACTTGCCCCCCCTACCTTAAACGACAATGTGAGCGATCTGACCCGACTTTCATTGGGTCTGAAGCAACAACATGATATCGAAAACCTTTCTGTAGATCTTCGATGCCTCAAGGCGATGCCGAAAATTCTAAGAAGCGCTGATTGGAATGTCACTGCCACACTGATGCCGCCGCTCGAACCTGAGGCTATTCTGTCAGAAGGCGCGAAATCTGCACCATTAAGATTAGTCCGCCTGGAACCCGGTGACACCTCCGAATTCAACCTTGCTGTTGCCCTGGACATTGGCACGACCACCGTGTGTGCCGAACTCATTGATCTCAACATGGGGAAAGTCCTGGCGGAAGCCGCTGAATATAACAGGCAGGCCCAGTACGGAGATGATGTAATTTCGCGCATCACATATGCGCAAAAACCTGACGGCAAACAGAAACTACAGTCTCTTGTCGTATCATCCATCAATCAAGTCGTTGACGAACTCGTGGAGCAAACAAATACCTCGAAAAAAAATATCTCGTGCATTGCTTCAGCTGCCAATACGACGATGACCCATTTGCTTTTAGGCTTAGAGACACGTTATATTAGAGAGACGCCGTATGTGCCCGCGGCCAACTTCATGCCAGCAGTGTATGCCTCAGATATCGGCATAGATGTACCTGATTGCGTGGAATTTTACAGCTTCCCAGCCGTAGCAAGTTATGTCGGAGGAGATATTGTTTCCGGAATACTATCATCGGGCGTATTTCAAAAAGAGCAACTCACTTTATATATAGACATCGGGACGAACGGGGAGATCGTTCTTGGCAACAGGGACTGGCTTGTATGTGCCGCCTGCTCCATGGGCCCCGCCTTTGAAGGAGGCGGCATTCAATATGGGATGCGCGCCGAGCCAGGGGCGATCGAGGGATTTCACATAAACCCCTTGACCCTGGAACCTATGCTTATCACAGTAGAAAGAAAAAGACCCCGAGGTATCTGCGGATCCGGACTTATCAGCATCCTTGCCGAGCTTTTGTCAGCGTGCGTCATTGACCGTAATGGAAAATTTGCACACGATCTCCCCTCAGACCGGATACGAGAGGGACGATTTGGATGGGAATATGTAGTAACGCGCGCGCAGGAATCGGCAACAAGGTCTGATATCGTAATCACGGAAGTCGATATTGAAAACCTGATTCGTGCCAAAGCAGCCCTTTTCGCCGGATGTCTCACCCTGCTTGAAAGTCTTTCGCTGACATTCGATGAGCTGGATCGCGTGATCATTGCTGGTGCCTTTGGACGATACATCAATATTGAAAATGGCAAACGGATTGGCCTCTTTCCCGATATCCCGGATGAAAAGTTCCAGTTTTTAGGAAACGGTTCGCTGATAGGGTCGCGGCTTGTCTGCCTATGCCGAGAAATGTTGGACGAGGTCCAACGTATCGCTAAGATGATGACAAACATCGAGTTGAGTGACAACCCATCTTTCATGGACAAGTATATGGGAGCCCTTTTTCTCCCCCATACCGATGAACACCTGTTCCCTGATGTGAGCGAATATCTTCGATCAACCCGCCAGACGGTCCGTAGTGAGAGGAAACATCCCGGCGAATTTCAGACTCGACCACCCGGCCGGTTGGGAAGCCAGGAATATGCTTAGAGAGCTTTCGATAAAAAACTTTGCGATCATTGACGACCTCTCAATCAGTCTTGAAAAAGGGCTTACCGTATTAACCGGTGAGACAGGCGCTGGCAAATCTGTTATCATAAATGCTGTGAACCTCATCCTTGGGGCCAGGGCGTCACCGGAACTAATACGCAGCTCTGAAGAGGCAGCCGAACTTGAAGCCTTGTTTGATGTGCCCCCTCAGAGCCCGGCAGCAAGGATGGCCCGGTCGAAAGGGTTTGATGTTTCAGAGGGACTCCTTATTCGTCGCATTATCCGCAGAAACGGGCGTCATAATGTCTATATCAATGGTCGACTGGCCACAACCCAGATTCTTTCGAGCATTAACCAGCACCTTGCAAGCATTGCCAGCCAACACGCCCATCAGAGCCTCCTGAAACCGGAACATCAGCTCCTGCTTGTTGACCAGTATGGTGAGTTATCGGGACTTCGCCAAAAAGTGGGGGCCTGTTACAATGAGATGGTTCCATTAATCAGGAAACTGACCAAATTAAGACACAAGCTGGACGAACAATCGGAGCGTCGCGAGCTTCTTGAGTTTCAATGCCGCGAGATACAGAATGCCAAAATAGCTTTGGGCGAAGACCAGAAGCTTGAGCAGGAACGTCAACGCCTCAAGAATGCAGAGCGCCTGTATGAAACAATAGGCAGAAGCGTGGATCGTCTGTATGCTGGTGAAGATGCCGTCTTTGAACGCCTGACCACGATCGCCAGAGAACTGCAGAGGCTCAGCCGGATAGATCAGGCCCTGGCTCCTGCTGCGAATAGAATGGAGGCGGCCGCTTTTGAGCTGGAAGATATTGCCGCTGATTTGCAGACATATTTACAGGGTATTGTCTTTGATAGTGATCGCCTTGAAGAGATCGAGCTGCGTCTGGATACACTCCAGAGATTGAAACGAAAATACGGCGGCTCTCTTGAGTCCGTGCTGGCTCGCGGTATAGAGACTGAAGAAAAATTGAAGCGTGTTTCTTCTATTCCCGAAGAAATTGCAAATACTGAGAGGCGCCTTGATAATCTGTATGATGAGCTTGGAAAGTTGTGCCGCAGGCTTTCTGAAAAAAGAAAAAAAGCGGCGGCAGACCTTGCTAAAAGGGTTGAGAAAGAGCTAACATCTCTCGGAATGCCCGGGACACGCTTTGAAGTCAGGTTTGAACATGTCCCTTTTGATAAGGAGACAGACCCTCATCTTGTTCTGGATAACAGCGGAATTGAGGCCACAGGGATAGACCGGGCCGAGTTCTTGATTGCCCCAAATGTGGGTGAAGACCTCAAACCTCTTGTCCGGATCGCGTCGGGGGGTGAGCTTTCCAGATGCATTCTCGCCCTGAAGGCAATCCTTGCAACCGGTAAATCGCTTGAGACTCTGATCTTCGATGAGGTGGACGCCGGCATCGGCGGGAGTGTAGCCGAGATGGTCGGCAATAAACTGGAGTCCTTATCCCATTTTCATCAGGTTATCACCATTACTCACTTACCACAGATCGCCCGGTTCGGAAGACAGCATTTCAGAATCGCCAAAGAAGTTCAGATGGGGCGCACTCGAACCACTATTACGCCGTTGGCTGGCGAGGCCCGCGTCAAAGAACTGGCCCGGATGCTGGGCGGAGTCAGGATCACAAAGAAGGTTATTGAGCATGCCCGTGAGATGGTGGGGCAACGCTGAAAGCTGAAAGCAAATGCCAAGAAAAATCCTCGCACTTGACGTAAACTCGGATTCTATCTCGGTGGTTCAGGTTTCATGCGGCCTCAAGACACATCAGATAATAGCCTGCGGCCATGTTTTAATCGAAAAACCTGGTGGATTGGATGAAGCGATGAAATCGCTCCTCAATGAAATGGAGATCACAAGCGATAGCACCATCGTGTCAATCCCCGGTGAACGTGTATCGTATCGTAACTTGCGAATGCCTTTCAAGGATGCAAAAAAGATCAGCCAGACCCTTCCCTTTGAAGTTGAAACCATGCTCCCCTATCGAATTGAAGACCTGATAGTAGATTTTACTGTAGTTGATAAGGGAGATGAAAGCGAAATCCTTGCCGCCTGTGCGAGCCGTGCATACATATCAGAGTATCTTAGACAATTACAAGCATACGGACTCGATCCTGAAATTATAGACATAAGTGGAGTCCCCACCGTCCACTGGCTTTTAAAACAGGCCGATACGCCTGGCAACGGACTATTTCTGCGAATTGGCGGAGAGACAAACACGATGATTCTTCATCTGAAGAGGCGCATTGCTCTGGTTCGAACGATCCCTTCTAAAGGGCCTCCTGTTGCGCAGATTCTTCGTGAAAAAACAAACAACAACCAGCCCGACCCCGAGGTCACTGAACGCCTTGAGGCGTCTATTGGCTGTCTTTGCAAAGAGGTCCAGGCTACACTTCACGGCTTCCGGTGGCAAACACGGAAAGAGGTTCAGCCAGAGAAAGTCTTTGTTACAGGTCCTGCGGCGATGCATCCGGACACAGCACGTCTTTTAGGTGAGTCTTTTCAGCTTCCGGTCGACATCATAGACATTGGGAGAGATTCACATATTCAGATGGACGAAAATATCGCTCGTCTATGGAATCCTGCTCTAATGGACAATGCGCTGGCTCTTGCAATCAGGGAAACAAAGCGGGGTGTATGTTTCAATTTCAGAAAAGGTGAATTTGAGGTCAAGAGACATTATTTTGTCCATAAGAAAGAGATCCAGAAGGCGGCGGCTTTCCTGTTGATAATTCTTTCACTTCTTTCCCTTGATATGGGCTTAGACTACCATTTTCTAAAGGAGCGCCACACAAGCCTGGGTCACCAGATCACGCAAGTCTTTACAGAGACATTCCCTGACGTAAAACGCATAGTAAACCCCGTGCAACAAATGAGGGTGAAAATAAGCGAAATCAAGAAATCCTCCTTTCTTCCGGAAGCCAGTGCAAACGAGAAGGTCCTTGACTTGCTGAAAGACATCTCCCAAAGACTTCCCGAATCCGTTGATGTTCACGTCACCCGCATAACGGTTGACCAGGATGCTGTTCTAATCAAGGGTGAAACCGACACGTTTAACAGCGTTGACACTATCAAGAAAAGGCTTGAAACGTCAACCTACTTTAGCGCGGTAACTATCAGTTCTGCAAATGTTGATCGATCCGGCAACCGCGTTCGATTCGAAATCAAGCTGAAACGGCGTACCAAACTCAAAACATGAAGCTTGCAAAAAGAGAAAAATATTTTGTATCGGCAGGAGCTTTCTGCCTGATCGGATTTCTCCTCTTTCAATTTGTCGTTTTTCCCTTCTTTGAGAATAGAAGGCGGCTTCAAAGGGGAATCAAGGTCAGAGAAAAGATGCTGGCAGAAATTGTCGAGCTGCGGAATGAATACGAGGCCTGCAAGGCAGCATCTCATAGCATGCACGAGATGCTCGCCAGGCGAAAGCGGGGTTTTACACTCTTTTCTTTTCTCGAAGAGGCAGCCGGTGCCGCAAGCGTCAAACCATACATCAAATACATGAAACCCTCTACCGTCCAGGGTACGGGTCCTTATAAGGAATCCATGGTTGAGATGAAATTGGAGGCAATCACTTTGCAGGAACTTGTCGGCTACCTCTATCGGATCGAATCGCCGGATAACCAGGTAAAGGTCAAGCGGATCTCAATGAGCGAAAACAAGAAGGAAAAGGGCTACCTGGACGCCATTCTCCAGGTATTGACGTATCAGTAACCGTATTGGTTGTCAGCGGTTCAAAGTTCAGGGTGCACGGTCAAACTCCTGAAAGTCGAGCAATTTAGCGCGATGTGAACCGTGAACCATGCACGCTGAACCTGATAAGGTGCATGATGATGAAAAACCTTATTTCAAAACACAAGAAATGGTTTGGATATGCGATATTTGCACTTGTCTTGACCCTTGCCCTCCTTTATTACCGTTTTCCTTCAGATGCCCTGCGCCACTATTTAGAAGCCACTGCGCAGAAGGCAAATCCCTTGCTATCCCTTTCGATTGATCACATAAAACTGCAGCTTCCTGTAGGTTTGAGATTTGAAAGAAGCAAACTTGTCCTCAGAGATGAACCTGAAAAAGCTATTTTCAGCTCAAACAGCCTTCTGGTAAAACCACTGCTTGCTTCCTTATTTCAGGGAGAATTAGGATGTTCTTTCAACTGCCGGGCATATAACGGTAACTTGAAAGGCCGTATTTACTTGAACCGGGACAGGAATGGAAATTCAATCGAAACAGAACTTCAGCTCAGCAATATTCAGCTTGATGATTATGACTATCTTTCAGACCTTATTGAACGTGACATAGGAGGAAGCCTTAATGGCACCATTTCGTACAAAGGCCCCTGCGACCTTCTGATGAACGGCTCAGGCAAGGCAAATTTGACCCTGTCAGACGGCAGGGTGGAGATTGTCCTGCCCCTTTTTACTTTGAATTCGATCGACTTTGATAAAATGGAAATTGAGATGTTACTCCAAAAAAAGAAGGTAAACGTAACGCGTCTTGAACTGAAGGGGAAAAAACTGCGAGGAACACTGTCAGGCACCATAGGCTTGAAAAAGGAAATCAGGAAAAGCACCCTTGACCTCCAGGGCACGATCGAGCCATTTCCAGCGTTTTTCAAAAGCATCGCAGGGATCCATGACACTATACGATTCTTCAAGAAACGCTTGAAACAAGGAACTTTTTCCTTTGTTATTCATGGAACTATGGCAGAGCCCAGGATACAATTCACATAGCCATACAACTATATGGTTCGCCACAGACCCACAAAGACTGACACGGACGAACAAATTTCTGTGTGTGTGTCTGCGGATAGCTAAGCCCCCTGGTGGCTGAGCTGGATATGAAAGCTATGTCAAAACGTTATCAGGTAATCTTTAACCTTCTCGCCCTGTCCGTTATCATTTTTCTTGGAGTGGACATCTTCTACAGGATTGTTTACGCAAAATTAAGTTGCGTGGACACCACGACTTTTATGGTTCAGCGCGTAGCAGAGCCAAAAAAAGTCGAGAAACCACGTCTCGATGATTATCACTCGATAATCGACAGGAATATCTTTGGTTCCACAGACAGAGCCCTTGAAAAAGTAAAGGCAGAAGAAATAGAGGACCTTGAACCAACTTCCCTGAAAATAGCGTTACTGGGCACCGTTACAGGGTCAGAGCAGAATGCCTTTGCTGTCATAGAGGAAACCGACAAGAGGAAACAGGGATTATACAAAGTCGGAGACACCATTCAGAATGCCACTATCAGAATGATCTTAAGAGGTAAAGTCGTCCTCAGGGTTGACGGTAGAGATGAAATACTCACGATGGAAGAAGCAGCGGCTCAAAAAGCAAAGAACCAGCGTGCAGTTTCAAGGCCTCCGGAGGGCATCTCAACTGTTACTGTAAGGCGGACAGAAATCGAGAAATCCCTGAGAAATCTCAACAAGCTCCTGTCGCAGGTGCGCATAAGGCCATACTTTAAGGGCGGAAAACCACATGGATTGGCGCTCTCGAACATAAAAAGGGGCTCGGTCTTCGAGAAGCTGGGATTAAAAGACGGCGATATTGTTCAAGGGGTAAATAACAGGACGATAAGAAGCCCTGATGACATAATGGCCTTTTACCGGAGATTGAAATCAGGCTCACATATTGCCGTGCGTATAGACCGAAAGGGTCAGCTTAAAACAATCAACTACAGGTTCGAATAATCTATGTACACTTCCTACTTCGGCTTCAAGGAAAACCCTTTTAGTTTAACACCTGATCCGAATTACATTTACTTCAGCCGCCACCATCAGGAGGCATTTGACCACCTGCTGTACGGAATCAATGAACGAAAAGGATTCGTTGTTATCACGGGCGGCATCGGCACCGGAAAAACCACGCTGTGTCGCGCACTTTTAGGAACCCTCGATCCATCCATCAAAACCGCGCTCGTATTTAATGCCTATATTTCCGATACCGAACTGCTTGAAACGATCAATCAAGAGTTTGGCATTGAAACACCCCCCGCTCTTGCGAGCCGGAAGGGGTATATCGATAGTCTGAATGATTTCTTGCTCGAGACGTTCAGTAACGGCGGCAATGCTGTGCTGTTGATAGACGAGGCCCAGAATCTTTCGCCTACAGTCCTTGAACAGATACGCATGCTTTCTAACCTTGAAACCGAAAAGGAAAAGCTTCTTCAGATTATTCTTGTGGGACAATCCGAATTGCGAAATCTACTTTCTGCTCCGTCTCTGAAACAGCTTGATGAGCGCATAATGGTCCGCTTTGATCTAAAGCCTCTCGATAAAGAAGATATACGGGGTTATGTGGAACATCGGCTGGTTGTGGCAGGCGGTAAAGGAGACGTTAAATTCACAAAGGGAGCGCTTGATGCAATTTACGAATATTCTCAGGGCAACCCGAGGCGTATTAATGGAGTTTGTGATCGTGCGCTTCTGATTTCCTACTCAAAGGACGAGTTCAACATATCCAGGCAAACCGTTCAAAAGGCAATCAAGGAAATACGCGGCACTCTGCCCATCGAGCCTGCACCAACTGTCCCCCTGCATAAAAAACCTGTTTCGCTATACTTCCTTTTATTTTTGCTTATCATTGCAGCGGCCTTTGCCGGGTGGATTTACCGGGAACCGATCTCCGCCATTATCTTGCCCGGGGAAAAAGTGACAGTCGAAAAGGCTGTAAGCGCTTCTCGAACGGCTTCCGAACCGAAAGCGAAAGGAGCAAGCATCTACCTTGATGATCAGACCAGCCTTGCATCGCTGTTCAGACTTTTCGGTGAAGAGGATTCCAACGACACCAATGCTGCCGACACAACCCATTTAGGTCTGTTTTCATTTTCTGCGAGGCCCGAGCATTATAGATTATTCAAAAAGCCTTTTCGCCTTCGCATAACCGGTTCCGAATCTCCTTCCGAGGCCGGCAGCGATGCCGCCCTGCCCTCTTCCGAATCCCGATACCTGGTAATTAGGAAAATAACACCTCAGGGTGCAATTGTCATCGACACCGAAGGCAAAGAGCGACCAGTAGGCAATGAGTTTATCCTCAAACAATGGACCGGTGATGTTTCCTGGGTCTATCCGTACGAAAACAAGAACACTATTCTGCTGAAAGGGATGCGGGGAGACGATGTTTTGATCCTTCAGCAGGCATTAACCGATGTAGGTTATCCCGTTGAACAGACAGGAATTTATGGTGAGCAAACATTTGAACAGGTCATGAAATTCCAGAACGACTTCAGATTGTTAACCGATGGAGTCTGCGGTATACGCACCAGGGGTCTCCTGTATCAGATATCAGACATAGCTCACTTTTCTTGACAAATGACCAATCATAAATGATAAGTAACATGTTGGCTCTTTTAAACAATAGACCCAAAGAGCATGAGGGAATTCCGCTTTCTAATCGAAGCGCCCCCCTGCAATGATATTTTCAAAAACCCGAATTGTTACAATGATAAATGAGCCACATACACGAGGCCCTGAAAAAGGCTCAAAAAGAAAGAGATGTCCGACATTATAAGTATCACGGAATCGCTTCGGCGGCGGGATACAGGGACAAGTCTTTTCGCAGCAAAGCTGCATGGTTGGCAACTTTTATTCTAATCCTTGTTGCTTTTACGTCTTATTTATGGTTAATTCCGAAGACTGCGCAGACTCCGGGCTTTGAAGGCACACGATCCGAGGCGGCTTTGTCTCAGACAAGTTCGGAATCAGAACCGGCAATAAATGCTGCTCAAATGTACGAACAGGCCAGGCTTTTGCAGAAAAAAGGTCATTTGCGGGAAGCCAAGTATCTCTATGAGAAAGCCTTAAAGCTTGATCCCGACCACGTTGATGCACTCAACAACTTAGGTGTCATCAACATTAGTCTCACTGACTATGCGAGCGCACAACACAATTTTGAAAAAGCAATCGGCTTAAGACCGGATTATGTTGACGCGTATTATAATCTGGCATGCTTACATGCCCTCAAGGGCGAGGTATCCCAAAGCCTGGCACACCTGAAAAAGGCGATCTTGCTCGATCAATCGGTCAGGAGCTGGGCACGAACCGATGCCGACCTGGAAAATCTGCGTGGGACAAAGGAGTTTAAGGAATTGATGGGTCTGCATGATTCAACCAGAATTTCGCAGCCTTGCCCTTCACAATGACAATCTGAGACCATTGCGAAATTTGGCGGGTTCGCAATGGACTGATATGGAACAGACCATGAACAGCTACCAGAAGACCCGGGGAATACATGATCACGCGATATAGGAGTGAAACAACGAGGATATTCTGTTTATTATGCGTAGCCCTTTTCCTCCTTACAACGAATCCTGGCGCCCAGGGGGCCCGGGTTGCGGGAGAAAAGGGGGTAACACCGGCCAGAAAACCAACTGCTATTAAAGCCCGAACAAAACCACCGGCGCTGAAGAAACCTCCTATCGTCCAACAAACAGTTCCACCCAAAAAAGCTCCACCAAGAAAGGAAGCCGTTGAACAACAAGCGCCCCGGCAAAAGGAAGAGGCTGGTTCACGTTATGTAACCATTGATTTTGACAACGTGGATATAGCACTTTTTATTAAGTTTATCAGCGAACTGACGGGCAAGAATTTTGTGGTTGATAAAGCCGTCAGGGGAAAAGTGACTATTATTTCCCCTACCAAGATATCGGTAGATGAGGCGTACAGGGTTTTTGAGTCGGTCCTTGAGGTACACGGGTTTACGACTGTGC
>QMMV01000037.1 GCA_003647435.1 Deltaproteobacteria bacterium
CCGTAAAGATCTAACCGAAGAAGAGGTAGAGGCTCTGAACGGCAGAATACAGGGCATATTGAACAAGGGTATTCTTACTAAAGAAGACCTTTTGAAAGAACTGAAGGATACTATCAACAAGGTAGCGAGATCCACCGAGTAGAGGAAGGGAAGATGGAAGAATCAAAAAGTGGCTTGTCAAAGAAGGTACTGATCGTTGACGACAATCAGGATAGCCGGGAACTGGTGGTGAAGATACTTAAGGCCAGAGGTTATCAGATGATTGAGGCTGTTGATGGGGAAGAGGCATTAGAAAAAGCGATCGCGGAAAAACCTGACCTGATCTTGATGGATCGCTCCCTCCCCAAGATAGATGGTTATGAGGTCACGAGGAGGCTTAAAGGCCGGGAGGAATTCAAGGGTATCCCTATAGTGGCCTTAACTGCCCATGCAATGACGGGAGACAGAGAAAAGGCCCTTGAGGCGGGTTGTGATGGCTACATCTCAAAGCCTATCGATGTCCGTGCATTACCGGAGCTGATAACATCCTATCTGATGGGCAAGGAGGAGAAAATCTCAGGTGGAGAAGAAGAGTAAGATATTAATTGTGGATGATGCCGTCGACACGGTGGAACTTCTGAGAAAGAGGCTTCGCTTTGAAGGATATGACACAGCAGAGGCATACGATGGTGAAGAGGCACTTAAACAGGTCACAGAGTACAACCCGGACTTAATTATTCTCGATATCATGATGCCGAAATTAGATGGGTATGAAGTATGCCAGAGACTTAGGTCAAATGAAAATACGAAATATATTCCTGTCCTTATGCTTACTGCAAAAAGCACGGTAGAGGATAAAGTAAAGGGGCTGAATCTGGGGGCTGATCATTATTTAGCCAAACCTTTCGACTATAAAGAACTTTCTGCAAGGGTCAGGTCATTAGTCGCCAGAAAGGAAGCAAGAGAGAAATTGGTGGAAGAGGAAAAAGCAGAAGCACTGGAACAGATGATGGGAGAGGTGGAGCATGAAATAAGGAATCCACTCACCTCTATCGGTGGGTTTGCACGCAGGGTTTACGAGAAGCTCTCTGAAGGTGACCCCAACAAAAGATATATGGAGATGATCATAAATGATGTAGCGAGATTGGAAAATATGGTGAAAGGACTTCTTGAATTGAAAACCGCTGCCATATCTTACAGGGAGCTCACAAATATCAATGATGTGATTATGGAAGCTCTAAAATCATTTGAACAGCACATTGAAGATAGAGGCATAGAGGTAAAAACCGAGTTGGGGGATAATCTTCCCCCTATTTCTATAGATCGAGAACAGATGAAAATGGCTCTCGCCAATCTTATTCAAAATTCCATCGAAGCCATGCAAGATGAGCCTAAGATTCTGAAAATGACCACCCGTATAAGCGATGGACGTATGGAGATACAAGTCTCTGATACAGGGAAGGGCATCCCGAAGGATAAAATCAAAAACATCTTTGACCCATTTTTTACCTCAAAGACACGCGGACCAGGAGTCGGCCTTACTTTTACACTAAAGATAATTCAGGGGCACGGTGGCACTGTTTCTGTAGAGAGCGAACCCCGAAAAGGAACTATCTTTACTATAAGACTGCCCTTGAAAGTTAGGGGACGGTGTTGACTATGTTGAATTGTTCTGTTGGGGGGTATATGCCGGGACGGGCTCGGCTGGATGCACCCGGGGCGCTGCCTGCCTCGCCTGAGCGAAGCGATGGCGGGCAGGTGATTGTCAGAGGTATATAGAAGCGCAGGATCGATGATGTTAGGCGGCATCGAGACAATAGTGGCAGCATCGGGACTATGTTTTCTCATGGTTTTGCGAGAAGGAAACGGATGCCAGAAGGACGTATGGCAAGCACCCTGGGGCGAGGCATCCCTGAAAAGAGAAATGCTGAGCTTGTTGGTGGCGGTTTGGCAATTATCAGGTGTGTATCAAAGTGATAATTCAACATAGTCAACAACGTCCCCAAAGTCAACTCTGCAGACCGAAACACTCTCTTGCATTCCGGGTCGTTTGAGCTGCTATTTGCTCAGCAGGTATTTGCTTCACTCGCGCTACCTCTTGCAATGTGAGCCGGACATGCACGGGTCTGGCGGCCAATTGCTGATATTGAACGGGGGTGTCGGTTTCCAGAAGGAGGCTGGAAAGAGGGACGGATGCTATTGCCCTTTCGTGATACGGGTTGTAGAGGAGGGCTGGTGTGGCGGACATATAGTAACCATCGGCAGCGATAAGGGAAACGAGATCCAGTGGACCGCTGTACCAGTGAAAGACCGCTTTCTTTAATCCCGCTTCTTTTACCATGTTATATGCAGTCTTGTGAGAGTACCGGCAATGGACGATGACGGGTTTGTCGTGCCGCTGGGCTATGGCAAGGATCTCGTGAAATATGGCCTTCTGAATCTTCTTTTTTACCTTAGCCTTATAATCAAGGCCCACTTCACCTAAAGCCACGCATCCGTCAAGGTTTGCGTCAATCTGGGCAAGCGTTTCATCGGTGCTTTCTTCCGTGATGCGCCAGGGATGATAACCGACTGCCGGAAAGACAAACCCCGGATACCTGCTTGCTATCTCCAGCGTCTTTTTGTTTGAAGAGATATCTTGCCCGACTGCTATAATAGCCAGGATAGAGGCTTCTTTTGCCTCCCGGATCGCCGCATCCGGATCCGGCAGTTCATCCAGATGGGCGTGGGTGTCTATAACAGGTAGTAGGGGAGTTTCCACTTTTCTCCTATGGTTCTTTATCCCGAAGGGGATTAGGTTTGCCAATGTTTGCCTAAACTGTGCTAAGTTCAGATGGCTTAGCCAAATAAACACGAACCAATCATCATTTTTCGTAGATATAAATATGCTCAATCCCCGGCTTGAGAAAGAAGGAGCTCATCTGGACCTTTTTTTCGTTAGGGGAAAAACTTATCACAAACTTTTTTTTAGACTCTATACGCTCTAAGCTCTTGATGTCTTTTAATTCAATTGTCGGATTGCTGCAAAAAGCCACTTCTATTGTGTAATCATCTGCCATCCCCGCTATGTCGACCGGGCCTTCCGGAAAGCGAGGATCACGGAAACAGGGCACTGGCCGGTACCCATTATTCTTCAAAAAACCGTAAAGGGCGCACTTTATTGTCTCTTTTATAACAGGATCCCTCCGCTGTCCCTGCGGAATCGCCCTGATGGCAGACAGTGCGATCTTTTTGATTTCCTCTTTCACAGTTGCCTCAAGCCCATAAGATTGCTAAAATGCAACGGTGTTATCAATAGCTGACATACTATCGATGGTCAAGGTGTAATTTGGGACGTACCAGTTTAGATTTTTGAAAATTTCGTATGAGTTTAGATTTTTGAAAATATTAGTGCGGATGGCCTGTCCGTTCCGTATGTCTGTTTTTTAAAAGAGCTAAAGTGTTACAAAATTTCTGTTTTTTGAAAGGGCTAAAGTGATACCTTGGGACAGGAATCGATTGACCGACTTTATCAAACATTAGAGTTCGACAGGGTACTGAAAGACCTTGCTCAAAGAGCAAACTGTCCTCTGTCAGCGGAACGCCTACGGCAACTGAGACCTCTCCCTGATGTGGATAGGGTTCGAACCAGCCTTGCAAGAATCACCGAGCTTCGCACCTTTATGGACTCGGGCGGGACATTTCCTATTGCCGGTTTCGCAGACATCCGTCAACATTTGAGAACTGCATCGGTTGAGAGAAGCTATCTTGATCCCGGGGCTTTTCGGGAAATCGCAACAGTACTTGAGCAAACCGGGGCAATCCGCACCTTCTTAAAAAAGAACCGTTCAAATCTTCCCCTCCTTTACAGGGCAGCTGCAGGTCTTTCTCCACAGCCTGATCTCCACCGGCGGATAGCCGGGACAATAGACTTGCAATCCCTCGATATCAAAGACCAGGCAAGCCCCCGGCTTTCGGCCATACGCCGTCAGATGGCCCGTGCCCGTGAAGGTGTCCGCAGACATATGGAAGCCCTCCTTAACAGGTTATGGCGCAAAGGTGTTCTGCAGGAGCGCCTCGTTACGGTGCGAGAGGGACGCTGGGTACTTCCTGTAAAAGAAACACACCGCCACCTGATTGAAGGTGTGCTTCATGATGAGTCGGCAAGCGGGGCGACTGTTTTTGTGGAACCTCTTGAAACGCTCGAACTGAGCAACAAGATCCGCCGGCTCCAATTAGAGGAACGTCACGAGATTGAAAAAGTGCTCCGAACCCTTACCGCCCTTGTCCGAAAACAGATGCCGGCGCTGGAGCAAAACTTCGAGATACTGGTTTTTCTTGATTGCATCCACGCAATGGCGCTTGCCTCCAGGGTCTTCAATGAACACGAGCCGGCGATAAACAGAGACGGAATCCTTGAGATCAAAAACGGGCGCCACCCCTTGCTCCTCCTGAAAAGGCGGGACTCCTCCGATGTGATTCCCTTGAATCTTTCAATTGGCAAGGGCTTTAACACACTGGTTATCACTGGGCCAAATGCCGGCGGAAAAACGGTAGCACTCAAAACCGTCGGCCTCCTTGCCCTGATGGCCTCATGCGGGCTCCATATCCCCGCAGATGCAGACTCAGAGATCCCCATCTTTAAAGACATCTTTGCCCATGTGGGAGACAAACAATCAATCGAGATGGACCTTTCCACCTTCTCCGCCCACCTGGATGGAATCAAGACTATCCTGGAGAAGGCAAGCTCCGGGAGCTTGGTTCTCATCGACGAGATAGGAACAGGCACCGATCCCCAGGAGGGTGCTGCGATTGCCATGTCCGTGATGGAAGCTCTCAACGCCCGAGGAGCTGTCACTTTGGTGACAACACATCAAGGTGCCATAAAGGCGTTTGCCCATGAGACCCCGGGTATTGCGAACGGCTCTATGGCCTTTGACAGCCAAACGCTGACCCCCACATACAGGTTCAGGCCGGATCTCCCGGGCTCAAGCTATGCACTGGAGGTCGCCGGGCGCATGGGCCTTCCGGAGGAGATCCTCAAACGCGCCAGGGCCTTAATCGGAAGTCAGGCCAATCGGCTGGATGGGTTGATCCTGTCAATAGAGCAGCAGATAGAGGAAAATAGGCAATTAGAAAGAGAATTAAGGGCAGCCAAGAGTGTTATTGATCGCCTAAAAAGCGAATACGAGGAGAAAAATGCTCGTCTGGTGCAGGAGGCAAAGAAATTCCGCCGCAAGGCAGCCGAGGAAGCCAGCGCTATTGTGATGCAGGCAAATGCCGCCGTGGAAAAAGCGGTACGCACCATCCGTGAAAAAGGAGCAGCAAAAGAAGCCATCCGTGAAGCAAAAAGGCTTATAGAAGAAGAAAAAGATGCCGTTAGAAAGGAGCTTGAAGCTACACAAGCTGGTCAAGCCGTACAGAAAGATGAAGTGGAGGGTCAGATCAGACCGGGAGATCGGGTTTTCTGGAGACAGGTCGGCACAGCCGGAACGGTGTTATCGAATACGGATCCTGATGGCTTGCTGGTTGTCTTTGGCGATCTGAAGGTCCATGTGCCGGAGGCAGAATTGGGACGTATGAAGGAGGTCGGAAAATCCTTGCCGGATAGAGTCCCCGGAATCGAGGTTTCTGTCCCTGTCAGGGCACAGGAAGAAGTTGATATTCGAGGCATGCGGGTAGAAGAAGCATTAAGCGTAGTGGATAAATTCCTGGATGATGCCCTGCTGGCCGGCTTGAAAGAGGTTCGTATCATCCATGGTGTGGGAACGGGAGCGCTTCGCAGGGGGCTCACACCTTTTTTGAACCGGCATCCCGTGGTCCAGGCAATCCGCTCCGGAGGGCTTCAAGGAGAAAACCCCGGTGTTACAATCGTCGAAATAACAGGCGGGTAGGGTAAACGTCACGCTACCGAGGTCTGATCGCCTCCCTGCCTTTTTGCAGTGTACATGGCCTGATCGGCCCTTTTTGCGAAGTTTGTTACACCCTCACCGAGCTGATATTCAGCCACGCCTGCGCTGATTGTTCCATTTACCTGGTTTCCTTGAGCCGGCGCAATATTTGTACTTCGAAACTTCTTTCTGATCCTCTCGGCTACTTTTCTTGCCTGCCTTCCTCGGGTCTCCGGCAGGATTATAGTAAATTCATCACCACCGTAGCGATAGGCTGAGTCATTCTTTCGTAGAGAGGCTTGAATAATCCGGCTCAGCCCGGCCAGGACCTTGTCTCCCTCCAGATGCCCATAAGTGTCATTGAAGTGTTTAAAGTCGTCCACATCAAGGAGCACCAGAGAGAGTGGGCGGCCATATCGCCGTGTTCTGTTGATTTCAGATTCCAGTTGCCTGAAAAAGTGCCTCGAATTATAAAGCTGCGTCAAGTCGTCAGTAATGGTGAGCTCGCGCAACTGTGATTGCATCTTTTTCAACTCAGCGATGAGGGCACGTTCTCTCAGCACCCGCTTCAACCTGGCAATCAACTCTTTAGAACTCACCGGCTTTAATACGAAGTCGCTGGCGCCTCTTTCAATCACCTCTTCATATAGGAACTCTTCTTTATGGCCGGTCATGAGGATCACGTCGGTATCATACTTTTCCTTGACAATCGCTGTTAGCGTGAGCCCGTCCATGCCCGGCATTCTTATATCTGCAAGGACTATATCCACTGGGCTGTTGCCCAGCAATCTCAGGGCCTCGTTGCCCCCCGATGCTGTCGAGCATGTATATCCGGCATCCCGGATGATCTCCTGCAGGCTTTCCCTGACACCTGAGTCGTCATCTACAACTAAGATATGGGGGGCCTTCTCACTCTCTTGAGAGCTTGTAGCAGTTTGACTATTTATATCTTCTTGGGTGGTGGGCATAATGAGATCGTGGCTGGCGGAGAGAGAGGGATTCGAACCCTCGGTAGAAGTTTCCTCCTACACTCGCTTAGCAGGCGAGCGCCTTCAGCCAGCTCGGCCATCTCTCCGCAATCTCCTGAACTTAGCTCCCTTCGCTCACAATTGGAATACCGGAACAATGGACACGTAGTGAAGCTTGCGCTCATAACGGGCAACAAAGGATTTTTGTACCACTTTAGCTCTTTTCAAAAACAGACATTTTCACAAATCTAAACTGATACAGATTTTTATTTTTTCCATCATTCCAATATTGCATATTCCATCAGTCCCGGATCGAATGTGCAACAACGCAAGTAAATAGCTATAATCCCAATGGGTTGTAGAAATTCCGGGACATGATACCTTATTGAGTGATCGACTCCCCTAAGGTCTTGTTCTTGCTGCAACCTGTCAAATTCCTTGGCGGAGGGAGTAGGATTCGAACCCACGTCCCGTCTCCGGGAAACGGTTTTCAAGACCGCCGCCTTCAACCACTCGGCCATCCCTCCAAACCCTGGTGATGTCAGATAGTAAAAACCATCAGGTCGATATTTGGCGCGAAATATCCTTTTTTGTGTTAGTTTAGCCCTTTCAAAAAACAGCCATAAGGAGCGGACAGGCCACCGTCCAGGTTTCGGATTCAAATGTTCATTTTTCTGACGGGCCGTTGCCCAAGCAAAAAGGGATTTGGGCAACAAGCCGTCTGACACCTGAAACCTGATACTGTTTTTCTCTACGCTCAGTTACCTGGCTGCCGGCAGGCAGATGGTCGAGTTTGATGCGGTTTCCCAAGCAGAGTGTCCGCATGCTCATTGGCGCTATTGTTTAAAAGAGCTGAAGTGTTACCATTAATTGAATAGTATCAATCTTTGGGTTTTGCGTCAACCACTATTGGTTCCCAAAACCCCGTATCTCTCCGCAATCAGGGCAGGTCCAGGTTATCGCGTTGCAGGACATACCCCATAGATTTTCCTCCATACAGTCGGAACATATTTGAAACCCGCACCGGCAGGTCCAGCAAAAGGGGAGTTCTCGGCCGCATATGTGACAGCGATATTCCCTTGGTTTCTTCTTTCGGTACTCTGTTTCGAGGCCTGTTCGACCGGTTTTCATAACGCCTCCTGCTGGTTTAACCTTTGGATATTACAGGGAGAATCTAATAATACACACCCTGAGAAACTGTCGAGGGGCGACCCTCGAAATCTGATTTCCAGACATCAGTCATTGGCACCCCCACCGATTCATGCTATGAGTTACATATACTTAGGAGTTAGAATCTTAGAATCAAGGAGCCCGGAGTCAGAATGCATAACCCGTATCATTTTAGTCCTTTCAACAACCTAAACGGACACCGGGAAAGATCATGACCCTCAAGCAACACTCTATCTACCTTGTCGACGCAAGCAACTATATTCACCGTGCATATCACGCCGTGCGCCATCTATCCACAAGCAAAGGTCTGCCCACTAATGCAACCTTTGGCTTTGCGAACATGCTCTTAAAACTTCTGTCTGATCGTGATCCTGAATACATGGCAATAACTTTTGATGCAAAGGGACCTACTTTTCGCCACAAAGTCTATGCTGCTTACAAGGCAAATCGTCCACCGATGCCGGACGATCTGATAACACAGATATCGTACATAAAACAGATCGTGGAAGCAATGAATATCCCGTCGTTTGAGCTCGCAGGCTATGAAGCTGACGATATTATCGGCACCATCGCCAGCGTTGCCGAAACGGAGGGATACAGGATCGTGATCGTTACTGGCGACAAGGACTTCAAGCAGCTATTGACCCCAGCAACCTGTATCCTGGACCCTGTGAAAGACTGCATCATTGACTACAAGAGTTTTAAGGAAGACTCAGGGCTGGAACCCCGCCAGTGGGTGGATGTTATGGCCCTTGCCGGTGATGTCTCAGACAATATTCCTGGTGTGCCCGGCATTGGGGAAAAGACGGCCATCTCACTGATCAGGTCCTTTGGAAGCATTGAAAGACTCTTTGAAAACCTTGACAAGATAACAAAAAAGAAACTCAAAGAAAACCTGGTAAAATTCCGAGACCAGGCTATGCTGAGTCGACGCCTGGTGACCATCGATACCCACGTGCCGCTGTCGGTTGAACCCTCATCATTTAAGGTTTCAGCACCTGACAGGAAAAAGCTGGCCAGTCTCTTCGAGACCCTTGAATTTCGCAGGCTTCAAGACAGGTTTTCCGTAAAGGCTGATTTGAGCCGGAAAAAATATGAGGCTATCCTGGATAAAAGCACGCTCCAAGACCTCATTCAGAAACTCAAAAACGCCGGCAAATTTGCCCTTGATCTTGAAACTACGGCTAAAGATCCGATGAAGGCCTCAATTGTAGGTATTTCCTTTTCCTTCCGTGCAGATGAAGCATACTATATTCCGTTACGCCACAGGGGAGACAAGAGCATCAAACAGCTTGAGCCTGAGGAAACGCTTGCGCAGCTAAAACCTCTCCTTGAAGACCAGCACCTTGCCAAGGTAGGCCAGAATATCAAGTATGACTGGATTGTACTGAAGCGCTCCGGTATAGATCTAAAAGGAGTCATATTTGACACCATGCTTGCTTCCTATCTGCTGGACCCGAGCGGTCATGCCCATGGTTTGGACGCCATTGCAGCCCGCTATCTTAATCACAAGATGATAACTTATAAAGAGGTCACAGGAGGGAGCAAAACCGGCGGGGATTTTGACATTGTTCCTGTGGCCGATGCTGTGCCCTACGCATGCGAGGACGCTGATATTACCTTTATGGCCTATAATGTCCTCGATCCCAAGCTCAAAGAGGCAGGGCTTACAGGGCTCTTTAAAGATATCGAAATGCCTCTCATCCCGGTGCTGGTAGACATGGAAATGACAGGAATTTGTGTAGACGACAAGCGTCTCCAACAAATAAGGAAAGACTTTGAAGCTCAACTTTACAAGCTAGAAGATAGAATATATGCGATTGCCGGAGAAAAGTTCAATATTCAATCTCATCAGCAGTTAGGCTATATCTTGTTTGAAAAGTTCAAGCTTCCCGTTCAGAAAAAGACAAGAAAAAAAACGGGCTATTCCACAGATGTGGATGTCCTTACGACCCTGTCGCTTGAACATGAACTCCCTGCGCTGGTATTACAGTATCGATCGCTGGCCAAACTCAAATCCACCTACGTGGATGTCCTGGTCGATCTCATCGATACAAAAACGCACCGCATACATACCTCATACAATCAAACAGTCACTGCAACCGGCCGTTTGAGCAGCAGCGATCCTAACCTTCAAAACATCCCGATACGCACCGAGGAAGGGCGCAAGATCAGGGCCGCCTTTGTTCCTCGAAAGGGCTGGATCATGCTCTGCGCGGACTATTCTCAAATAGAACTTCGAATCCTTGCCCATTATTCTCAAGATCCTGTCCTTGTTGAGGCGTTTATGAATGATGAGGACATTCACGCCCGCACGGCGGCCGAGGTTTTTCAGCTCTTTCCGTCTATGATTACACCTGAGATGCGCCGTCATGCCAAGGTTATAAACTTTGGCATCATTTACGGGATGAGCCCCTTCAGGCTCTCCAAGGAACTCGGCATCAGCCAGAAGATGGCAAGGACGTATATTAATAACTATTTCCAGAGGTACGAAGGCGTCAAGCGCTTTATAGAAGAGGCAATAGAGGAAGCACGCAAAAACCGCAAAGTGACGACTTTACTTGGCCGCCATCGCTGGTTGCCCGATATTTCAAGCCCCAATCGCTCTGCCCGTGAGTTTGCAGAGCGCACCGCAGTGAACACGCTCCTTCAGGGCACAGCCGCTGACCTCATCAAGATGGCCATGATACGGATTCACAAGACCATTTCCAAAATGTGTTTCCAGGCAAGGATGCTCTTGCAGGTCCACGATGAACTTGTCTTTGAGGTTC
>QMMV01000038.1 GCA_003647435.1 Deltaproteobacteria bacterium
CGGCGGGGTTGTAAAGGTACGTCTTCAAGGGGCATGCAGAGGCTGTCCCATGTCTCAGATCACCTTAAAGAACGGGATCGAAAGATTTTTAAAAGATGAAATTCCGGAGGTAGACCGGGTCGAAGCAGTCGATTAGGGGGCATTATGGCCATTGCAAGAAAGATTCAAGGTTTTCTGGATCAGGCCTCGTGGATCCGCCAGATGTTTGAACAGGGGGCTGAACTCAAGGCAAAATACGGCGCCGAGAATGTATTTGACTTTAGCCTTGGAAACCCAAACCTTGAACCTCCAATCCGCTTCAAAGAGGTTCTGATTGATGTCGCAAAGGCCGAAGGCCCCGGTAACCATGCTTATATGCCGAACACAGGATACCCCGCTGTAAGAGAGGCGGTAGCTGATTATGTCTCCACCGAGCAGGGTGTTACCGTAACATCAGAAGATATCATTATGACCTGTGGGGCAGCCGGCGCCTTAAATGTAATATTGAAAGCGATACTCGACCCCGGTGATGAGGTTATCACACCTGCGCCTTTTTTTGTGGAATATGGTTTTTATGTCGACAACCACGGAGGTGTTCTTAAAAAAGTGCCGACAAGGTCGGATTTCACACTCGATTTGAAGGCAATACAGACTGCAATAACACCTAAAACAAAGGCGATTTTGATAAATTCTCCAAACAACCCCTCAGGGCAGATTTACTCTGAAGAGGGTCTCAAGGAACTGGGAGCCCTATTAGAGACAGAAGGTCGCAGAATTAAGCGGACTATTTATCTTATTTCCGATGAACCTTACCGGAAGATCACTTTCGACGGCACCCGGGTTCCGGCCCTATTTTCCTGCTATCCTGAAAGCATGATTGCCACGTCTTATTCTAAGGATCTTTCCATCCCGGGCGAGAGGATCGGCTTTTTAGCAGTAAGCCCCGGAGCAACTTACAAGAAGGAACTTTTGGCTGCCATGGCCTTTGCGAACCGGACCCTTGGATACGTGAATGCTCCCGCCTTGATGCAGCGGGTCATTCAGCACCTGCAGGGCGTATCCGTAGACGCTGCCCTCTACCAGGAAAAAAGAAATTTGCTCTGCGAAGGCCTTTCCAGGTGTGGGTATGAATTCGTAAAACCGAAGGGGGCATTTTACCTTTTCCCCGCAAGCCCTATCCCTGATGACGTAGCCTTTGTCAGGTCTCTCCAAGAAGAACGGATACTGACGGTGCCAGGAAGCGGGTTTGGCTGTCCTGGCTTCTTTCGCATCGCTTTTTGCGTTAATGATCGCACCATTAAGGAGGCCATGCCGGGCTTTGAGCAGGCAATGAAAAGAGTAAAGGACAAGCTCAGGACATCTTAAAGTCGTGCCTTCCGCCAAGTGTAATAGATCGCTAACTATTCATAACAGGCCCTCTTCACAAAAGCTGACATTTTTTTCAATAGTTGATATTTTTTTCTTTACATTGAAACTTTTTTCAAATATTGGTAAAAATGATTCATTTCGATAATTCTGGCAGTTTTTGTTCATCATGCCACGTAATCCTAACACAGCGCAAGAAGAGATTAGATTGATGGTCAGGTGTGCCCAATTGTATTATGGCAGCCGGGATCATGAATGGAGCCAGGCGGATATCGCCAAGAAACTTGCAATCAATACCACAAGGGTGTCCAGATTACTGAGGCGTGCGCAGAAAGAAGGCATCGTGCGCGTTGAGATTGTGCCGCCGCGTCTGCAGAAACTCGAATTTGAGCTAATAGATCGGTACAATTTGAAGGATGCTGTTGTTGTACCCTCGGAACATGGACAACAGAAAGAGGCTATCGGAAAGGCAGCCGCGGACTATTTCAGAAGAATCGCCAAGGATAATCTGAAAATCTGCCTTGCTTCGGGCACAACCATCTTGAAGATGATAGAAAACCTGGGAACGCTTGATTTCACAGGCCATTCTATCTATCCCATGTGTTCGGAAAGCACCTTGGTCCTGAAGGATTTTTATCCCACACAGCTTGCCAGTTTCATGATGACGAAATACAGGGATCCTTCCAAAATCACCGCTTATTCTTATCGTCTTCCGGTAATCCCTCTTGAAACAGAAATGAGCAGTCACTACAAGGAGATCTTTAAGATCATCATCCAAAGCCAGGCGATCCAGTCTCTGAAGAAAGAGGCCAAATCAGCGGACATATTTTTTCTCGGAATCAGCAGCCTCAAGAAACCAAGTGCTGGTTTTGATAGCTTTTCCAGGGCATACTATGTGGACATCCAAGAATTGAAAAAGGCAAGAATCGTAGGGATTATTAACTACCAACCCTTCAATGCCTCGGGAAGGATTATTTCAAACAAGGAATGTAATGAATTGCATAAATATTCTGACACCATGGTCATGATGCGCTTAGAAGAACTTAGAGAAGCGGCTAACGCTTTTGGCAAATACGTGATTGCCCTCGCAGGAGGTCGACACAAGGTCGATGCCATTCGCGGAGCCCTGAAAGGCAGATTCTTCAATGTCCTCATCACGGATGCCGATGTGGCGGAAGCCTTGATCAACTGACGGAGCAGACTGAACATTGATTGGATCAAGTGATTTGACAGAAGGTGACGTCCTGCTTGAATTGGACGATGTTCACATGTATTTCGGGAGGGTGGCCGCACTGGCAGGTGTGAGTCTCGAGGTAAAGAAAGGCGAAATACATTCCGTTATCGGGCCAAATGGAGCCGGAAAAACGGTGATGATGAATTGTATCAACGGTCTTTACCACCCTCAGAGGGGAAGGATTTTTTTCAAAGGAGAAGACATCACAAGGCTCAAGCCTTATGCTCGGGCTAAACTCGGCATTGCCAGAACCTTTCAGAAGGTGGAGGTCTTTGGCGGCATGACCGTGCTCGACAATATCAGGCTTGGTCGTCACATCCATCTCAAATCCGGCATTCTTAGCGGGGCCATTTATCTTGGGAAGACCGCACGTGAGGAAATTGAGCACCGGGAATTTATAGAAGAGGAAATTATTGATCTTCTGGAAATCGAACACATCAGGAATAAGCCGGTCGGCATGCTCCCCTACGGCTTGCAGAAACGCGTGGAATTGGGCAGGGCACTCGCCCTGGAACCGGAACTTCTGATCCTCGACGAACCTCTTGCCGGCCTTAATTTAGAAGAAGTCGAGGACATGGCCCGCTTTATCCTGGATATCAACGAGGAAGAGCGCTGGAAGGTTACGTGCCTGTTGGTGGAACACGACATGGGAGTCGTTATGGATCTTTCTGATCATGTCTTTGTCCTGAACTTTGGGCTTAAGGTTGTAGACGGCACTCCCGGGGAAGTTCAGAATAATCCCGAGGTGATCAAGGCTTACTTGGGGGAAGAGGACATATATGCCACAAGAAAGTAAAATGCCGGCTCTGCCCGAAATTACAAAGGACTTAACAATCCCGAAGCTTTTCTATCGAATCGCTCAAAAGTACGGCAGGGATAAGGTAGCCATGCGGGAAAAGGAATTCGGCATCTGGAGGCCGATTACGTGGCATGATTACCTTGAAAACGTCAAGTATCTGACCTTAGGTATGGTTCGGCTCGGGCTGAGAAAAGGCGACAAGGTCGCCATGATCGGCGATAACCGTCCTGAAGGCCTGTGGGCAGAAATGGCCGCCTTGTGCGCAGGTGGAGTAGCTGTTTGGTTATTTCAGGACTGTCTTGTCGACGAAATTCAGTATATCATTGATCATTCGGATACCAGGTTTCTGTTCGGTGAAGGTCAGGAGGAGGTGGACAAGTCCATTTCCATCTTTGATGGGTGTCCGAAGCTCGAAAGGGTAATATGGGATGACCCGAAGGGGATGCGGAATTACGATCAAGATTACCTGATGAGTCTCAAAGAGTTGCAGCGCTTGGGCAGGGAACTGGACAAAAAAGAACCCGGCTTGTTTGAAGAGATGATAAATAAAGGACGGGGCGACGATATCGCGCTTCTTTTTTATACCTCCGGCACGACCGGACGGCCTAAAGGTGCGTTGCTATCTCACTGGAACATGCTCACCATGGGGAAAAATCTCATGTCGTTGGACCCTTGTTTCGAGACCGATGATTTTGTCTCCTATCTCCCCTTTGCCTGGATCGGGGAGCAGATGATGTCTGTCTCTTGCGGACTCCAGGTGGGATTTACGATAAATTTTCCCGAAGAACCTGAAACAGCCCAGGAAAACATCAGGGAGATCGGCCCGCATGTCATGTTTGCCCCGCCCCGTTTGTATGAACAAATGACGCGCACCGTCCAGGTCAAGTACCTGGATTCCACATGGATAAAAAAGAAAATCTATGAATTGGCGAAAAGCATCGGTTATCATGTCGCCGACCTTAAATTTCAAAAAAAACCTATTCCCTGGTACTGGAAGTGTCTGCGATGGCTGGCATATATCTCAATGCAGAAAAAGCTTAAGGATCACCTTGGCCTGTCCCGTATCCGCTATGCATACACCGGTGGGGCGGCCATGGGGCCTGACCACTTTCGGTTCTTTCATGCCATGGGTGTTAACCTGAAGCAGATTTATGGACAGACCGAGATAGCTGGGATTTCCGTCGTGCACCGCGATGGAGACATCAAGTTCGACACCGTCGGCACTCCGATTCCCGGCACCGAGGTGAAAATCACGGAAGACGGGGAAATCATTTCCAGAAGCGACTCTGTGTTCCAGGGTTACTATAAAAACCCGGAAGCCACGGCTAAAACGTTGAAGGACGGATGGCTTTATTCCGGCGATAGGGGATTCATTGACGAAGATAACCACTTAGTGGTTTTTGACCGTTCAAAAGATGTCATGACACTCAGTGATGGCAGACCCTTTTCCCCGCAGTACTTGGAGACCCGTCTGAAGTTCAGCCCCTACATAAAAGATGCCTGGGTCATCGGGGACAAGCGGGATTACGTAACTGCTGTGATGTGTATTGACTATTCTGTGGTCGGCAAGTGGGCGGATGAAAACAAACTCAGCTATACGAGCTATCCGGAACTTTCTCAAAAGCCCGAGGTCTACGATCTGGTGGAAAAACAGATTAGAAACGCAAACAAGGACCTCCCGGAGGTAGCGAGGGTGAGAAAGTTTGTCAATCTCTACAAAGAATTCGACGCCGACGATGACGTACTTACCAGAACAAGCAAACTGCGCAGGGCATTTGTAGAAAAGAGGTATGGGGAAATCGTAGACGCCCTTTATCTTGATTCCAACGTGGTGCATATCGATACCACCATTACATATGAAGACGGCAGAAAATCACACATCAAGACCGATTTGCATATCCAAGAGGTCAGGGATTAGGAGGAGGTAACCCGAATGGAACTCTTTCTCATGAGCTTGAGCACCGGCATTATGGTTGGCGGGATATACGCCCTTGTTGCCCTCGGATGGGTACTGATCTACAAGTGCTCCGGCGTTCTGAACCTGGCCATGGGAGAGCTCACGCTCATCGGGGCGTATGTCACGCTTACTTTTTATTCAATCGGTATCCCGTTTATCCTGAGCATCTTACTCAGTCTGATAGTGGGTATCATCCTGGGTATCCTTGTAGAAAGAATCTTCCTCGATAAGCTCATCGGTGAGCCGCTTCTCGCAGTCATCATGGTTACAGTCGGTATATCTTTTTTCCTGAAAGGGATAATAGAGTTTATATGGGGCACGGAGACGCGGGTTTTTACCCCGCCGGTGTTTCCTCTAAAACCGTTTACAATCGGTTTTTTGAAGATCTCAACTGTCTATTTTTGGTCCTTTTTGTTGGCGATTGTTGTCTTTGGCGCGTTTGTAGCATTTTTTAAGTATACGCGGTGGGGGCTTGCCATGCAGGCAACGGCCGATGACGAAACCGCGGCTCTCTCTTTGGGCGTAAGCGCCCGTTTCGTGTATGCCGCCGCCTGGGCGATCGCTTTTACCGCTGCCGGCATAGGTGGTGCGCTCTTAGGAAATATCAACGGCGTCAACATCTCTGTCGGTTACTTAGGTCTCCTGGTCCTGCCTGCTGTGGTCCTTGGCGGATTGAACTCGGTACCGGGGGCCCTTATGGGGGGTCTTATTATCGGCGTACTGCAGAATCTGGCAGGAACCTACCTTGACAGGTATTTTCCTGGAGGAGTCAAGGAAGTTTTCCCTTTTGCCTTTATGGTCGTGTTCCTCCTCTTCAAGCCCTACGGGCTGTGGGGTTGGGAACGGATCGAACGGGTCTGATCAATGGTGAATGGTGAATGACCAGTGGTCAATGATCAAATAATGTCTGAACGAAAAACCCCGTTCAGGTAAAATCCGAAATCCGAAATCCGAAGCAAATCTGAATATTAAATGATCTAAACTAAGCACGTTTCAGGCGTGGGAATTATCAAGGGTTTTCGGTCAGCCACTAACTAACTGGGAATATTATGTCAGCAAAATTTTTGCCCTGTGGGGTCTATCACGAAGATTACAAACATGATCATGCATTCTGGCAGACGAAGTTTGTCAAGGGAAAGATGATCCTGCTCTTTCTTTTGACATTCGTCTTCATTCCGATGAGTGCCGGTTCATACTGGCTCAGCGTCTGCAATCAGATTGGTTACACAGTCTTATGTGCCCTTGGCGTGCAATTGCTCATAGGCTACACGGGCTTGATCACTCTGGGCCATGCTGCTTTTGTCGCTGTTGGGGCTTACACGAGCACGCTGCTGGTTCTTCAGTTTCACTGGCCTCAGTTTTTCCTGGACTGGGGGCTTGCCTATCCCTTTAGCATCATCGTTGCAGGTCTCACTGCGGGGCTCTGGAGTGTTCTTTTCGGGCTTCCCTCTGCAAAGGTGAAAGGCTTTTATCTCATACTGACCACGATGGCGGCGCAGTTCATCACGGTAGATTTTATCCTGACCCAGTATGTCAGCCAGATTGGTGGCAGGGGGCAGGCATTTTCTCTCCCGCCGGGCACTATTAAGATCGGGCCGTGGATCATTGACGATGAGGTCAAGGTCTATTACCTGATGGCCGTATTGGTCACCCTGATGGTGTTTGCCCTGGCCAATCTTGTCCGTTCCCGGCCCGGGCGAGCCTGGATAGCGATCAGGGATAATGATATCTCTGCCGAGGTCATGGGGATCAATATCGTCTGGTACAAATTGCTGGCCTTTTTTGTCGCCGGGTTTATGGCAGGCATTGCCGGCGCTTTCTGGGTAAGTAACACGGCGGCACTGAGCCCCGAGCACTTCACATGGTCCTGGTCTCTCTGGCTGGTAGGAGTTATCCTTATCGGGGGCGTAGGTTCCGTAGATGGGATTATTTTCGGCTCCATCTTCATGGTGTTAGTAATGGAGTTGTTACAGATGGCGACGATATATCTGGGTGACTTTTTCCCCCAGTTGATGATGAAATTCCTGTATGTTAAGGAATCTGCTTTTGGTCTGGCCATTTGTGCCTTCTTGATCTATGAGCCCAGGGGACTTTCCTACCGCTGGTGGCAGATCAAAAATTACTTTAATCTCTGGCCATTTTCCTATTAGAAAGGGGGTGAGACACAGCACCTAATTTTGTTTGGAGGCAGGGATCAATCAACCTTTTAATCGGAGGAAGAGAATATGAACATGAAAGGCTTATGGATTAAGACGTTACTGGTTTCGTTAGTGCCGGTATTCCTGCTCGGTTTTGTCTCTCTTGCCGGAGCAGGAAGCATCAGGATCGGCGGTCTTACGGATTGTACTGGGGCAACCTCGGATGTAGGCAAAGACTATGCCCTCGGCCTTGTCGAGGCATGGCATTATGTCAATGATACAGGCGGGATCAACGGGAAGAAAGTCAAGTATACCTGGTTTGACTACGGCTATCGTATCCCGGAGGCATTGACGAAATATAAGCTTCTTAAACGTATGCGTGTTCTGGCCATCGAGGGCTGGGGAACCGGAGATACGGAAGCCCTTTCTCCAACTGTTTTAAAGGATAAGCTTCCCTACGTTTCTGCCTCTTTTTCGGCTCATCTTACAGACCCCGCAAAAAGTGCTTACAACCTGTTTTTTGCGCCGGACTACTCCACCCAGGCAAGGGCTGCTTTAACCGCCTGGTATGAAACAAGATGGCCCAAGCACAAAGACTATAATAAGAGGCGGCCGAGGCTGGCTTGTGTATATGCATTCCCTTCACCCTATGCCAGTTCCCCCATAAAGGCTATCAAGGACCAGGCAAAAATGCTCGGCTTTGAGATAGGTCCGGATCAGGATGTTAGCCTTACGGCTATTGATACTAAGAGCCAGATCATGGCTCTCAAGAAATTTGCACCCGATGTATGCTGGCACGGGAATACGACCATGACCGTGTCGGCTACAATGAGAGACGCCTATGCCCTCGGTCTTGGCGCCGATTGGCTGGTAAACTTCTGGGGCTTTGACGAAAACCTGCCGAAGATGGCTGGCGAAGCGGCCGAAGGTGCCATGTGTGCTGCGCCCGCATATTTTTTCGGCAGCAACAAGGGAATCATGAAAACCGTCAAGGAATACTGCAAAAAGTATAACCCCGGCGTGCCTTTGAAGAATCGCCTCAAGTTTACGGTAGCTGCGTGGAACAATGTCCTTTTGCTCAGAGAAGCCATGGTTCGGGCAGATAAGGCTGGGGATCTCAGCGGACCCGGGATTCTACACAAGGGATTTGAAACCATGAGAGGTTTTGCCATAGCAGGTGGCGGCCTTGGTTCAAGCCCTGTAACCTATACCGCTACCGACCACAGACCTACCGGTCTGGTTCCCGTAGCCGAGCTGAAGGGCGGCAAATTTCAGATTGTAACAACGATCGATGTTAAGGGACGCTGGCCAAAGAAATGGAAAACGGAGTGGCTTGGCTGGTAGGATATATTAGGAGGTCTGAGGCTTGTCAGCAGATGGGGCGATCTTAAAGGTCAACAACATTGAAGTAAAGTACCACGAGGTAATTCTGGTTCTTAAAGGGGTTTCCATAGAGATCCCGAAAGGGGGTATTGTTGCCCTGCTCGGGGCCAACGGGGCAGGCAAGAGCACCACCCTTAAGGCGATTTCCGGTCTCCTGAAAATGGAAGTAGGAGAGGTGACAGACGGGTCTATCGAGTTTGAGGGAGAGTATATCCACAGGAAGTCCGCGGTCGAGATTGCCAGAAAAGGTATTATCCAGGTTATCGAAGGTCGCAAAGTATTTGAGCACCTTACCGTCGAAGAGAACCTCAAGGTGGGTGCCCACCTGAGGAGGGATAGCAAATCGATAAAAGAGGGGCTGGACATGGTGTACAGCTACTTTCCCCGGCTGAGAGAAAAGCGAAATGAAATTGCCGGATTTGTCAGCGGAGGAGAGCAACAGATGACGGTTGTTGGCCGCGCCCTTATGGCCAATCCCAAGCTGATGCTTCTTGATGAACCTTCTATGGGACTTGCCCCTCTTCTCATACATGAAATTTTTAACATCGTCACCCGCCTCAATCGGGAAGAGAACATATCGATTCTCCTCGTGGAACAGAACGCCAAGCTTGCCCTCAGCGTCGCCCCCTATGCCTATGTGATGGAAAATGGGCGTATCGTCATGGACGACACCGCCGAAAAACTTCGGGAAAACCCGGACATCAAGGACTTCTATCTCGGGCTGACCGATGTTGGGGGACGAAAGAGTTTTCGCGATGTCAAACACTACAAGCGAAGAAAACGATGGCTTACTTAGCAACAGGGAGGTCAGAATATGCATAAAAAATCAAATATTGTGACAGCTATCGTCGTGGCTGCGCTCGGGCTGTTTTTGTTTGCCTGCGTCACGATGCCAAAACCGACCAAGGAAAATTTTAAGGCTCCTTCTATAGCATTAGAATCAGTGGCGGTGACCCAGTACGATGGGTATTGGTACTTTTCCAAAAAGATAAAGCCCCTCAAAGGCGAAGCGGGCAATTATGGTGCCCCGTTGCCGATGTCTTTTGTTTTCAACATAACAAATCCGAACAAGTACCCCGTCCGGTTGGACGATTTCAGGTTTACCATTGCATTCGAGGATTTTGATGTAAATATGGTTCAATCGACCGCGACGCAGTGGATTCCTGCTGGCAAGACGAATCAAATTGCTGTTCCGTCCATGCTTACCACAAGACAAACCCTGTTGACCCTGCTTGTGCCAAATGCCTTGAAGGTCAAGGCAAAGGGAACCAATGCCTGGGCGTTGCTCGAAAAGTGGTGGAAAGGGGTTCCTAACTATTCTGTCCCGATTTTTGTGAAAGGGGGAGCGGCTACCTTTAGTGCAAATGGTGTAGAAAAAGTAGTCCCTTTCAGTGCCAGGTTCCCACAGTAGTAGCAACAAAAGTGCGGGTACATCTCGAAAAAGAGGTGTACCCACCCTGTTTTGCTTGTGAGCCCGGCAGGTTACTTGGGAGTCTGTCCGGAAATGCGTTTTCACGTCATTTCGACTTTTTCGCTTTTGTCATTTCCCGCTATGCTTGAAGTAACAACTGAATTTAGTTCGCTTCGCTCACAATTGGAATAATAGTATCAGTTTAGATTTTTGAAAATATTATTGCGGACAGGCCATCCGATTGAAGACTGGCTCTCTGTTTGAGAGCATTACTGAGCGTTGAGAAAAAACAGTAGGGTGGATATTCGTCCTTGACGATAACTGATATTGTGAGCGAATGGATCTGATTTGAACTTCTAAGCGCTGTTTTTTCTTTACGCTCAGTTGGGCTCGAGTTTGAGACGGTCTCCAATCGGATGGCCTGTCCGTTC
>QMMV01000039.1 GCA_003647435.1 Deltaproteobacteria bacterium
AAAATCATGTGTAGTCATCAGGCCGTCAGAATCCTGGCCGCCGGCAAACAGATAATACCCTAAGGGGCCAGATCTGCCGGAGACCTCGGCCCTGTGATCCTGTGCGGTTTTCTCACCATAAGATGCCCGTATAGAACCTGCAGGTCTCTTACCGGACCCTGCCGGCTTTGTTATGATGTTTACCACGCCTCCGAGGGATGAGCCCCAGGCCGATGAAGCAGGCCCCTTGATGACCTCTATCCGTTCTATTATACCTGCCGGAATCGAATTCGTCTCAGCAGCCCCGCTATTGAGGAAATTCCAAGGGAATCCGTCTACCAGGACAAGGACATGCCTTGCCTCGGAGCCCTGAATGGAAATAAGAGAAGTAGAGCCAAAACTGCCTGCACCCTCGTGGAAACTAATGAAAAGGCCGGGCACCCTGTTCAGGACTTCTGCTACTGTGTGGGCGTTCATCTCTTTTATTTGTTTTTCACTTACAACGGTGATATTTTCTGCTACCTGAGAGATCGATTTTGGGTGCCTGGTGGGAGATACGACAAGCTCCTTTTCCCTGTAAAACATGCGGAGAATCTGCATCTCCTCTTCAAGTTGGGCCGCAGACCTGTGAGATTGCCAGACCATAGCGAGGAGAAAGCAGATTGTAAACGTACATGCTTTGAGGAAATAACTTCTTCGCATACAATCAGCCTATGTTTTTAACCGCCAAAGCGAGCGCATCTGAAAAGGGCAAGCTGTGTAGCAAACTAAGTTTAGGTTTTTGAAAACATCTCGGTCTATTGATTACAAGAGCTACTGTGTTACCAAACTTTTATATTTACCGAGTCGAAAATTCATGATAACTGCCACTACCAAGTTTATTCAACTTATGCAAGTCATTAATTTAATCGGCGCGTAATAATCTTTGAGGGGATCAGAAGGTAAAAAATATCCTATTTCCCGACTTCTGCTGCAATTTCAGGAGGTTGTAATTCTTTCGTTAAATTAGGACGTCATGGGAAGAAATCTTTTCACAATCATAATATTATTGCTTTCAATAACATGCCATGGCCTGTCCGAAGCCGGACAGGAGATTCTGGCCATCCAGAGCGTCAGGGTTAAACCGTACGAAGAAGCGATTAAGGGTTTTGAAAGTGCGTGTAATTCTAAGACCAAAAGGCTTGTGCTCTCTGACTTGGAAGAAGTCGATCTTGTAAAAGAGGTTAAAAAGATCGGGCCTGATCTGATTGTTGCAATAGGGATGGATGCGCTCTCAAGCGTAAAGAGGATTAGAAACATCCCTGTTGTTTATCTCATGGTCCTCAACCCTGCATCGATACTCTCCGGTGAAAAGAATGTCACCGGCGTCAGGATGAACGTATCTCAAGAAAAGCAGCTAATTACCCTCACAAAAGTCCTGCCTGAGGTGAAAAGTATTGGTCTTTTATACGACCCGGACAGGACAGGGACTCTTGTAAAAAGGGCACAGGATGCCGCCGGGAAAATTGGTATTAAACTGATTGCGAAAAAGGTTTATAGCCCGACGGGCGTCCCTTCATTAGTACGGGACATGAAAGGAAAGATAGATCTCTTCTGGATGCTGCCCGACATAACCGTGGTTACGCCTGAAACATTTGAGTTCTTGCTTGGCTTTTCCCTCGAACACAAAATTCCTGTCCTCACATTTTCAGACAAGTATGTGGAGCTGGGGGCATTGATGTCGATAGGCGTAGACGCTTTTGATATGGGAAGCCAAGCAGGGGAGATGGCCAGGATGATACTATCAGGAAGAGATCCGAGTGATGTTCCACAGGTTGATGCAAGAAAGGCGGTTATATCGATTAATCTAAAGATAGCCAGAAAGTTAGGAATTCATATTGATGAAAAGATTCTCCGCGGAGTCAGGATAATTTACTGGAGGAAAAACAACTGAATTTGTGGCGGTTCAGATTTTTTAAAATAATTCAGCTCCTAAAACCCAAAGCTCCAGACCAGAGGAAAGATACCGAAAATACACCAGACCAATCAGGCCGTTGCCTAACACCCGGGCAGGGCTTTGCCAAAAAGAGAAGACGACATCAAGAGAATCATATTTCAATCTTGGGGTCTTCGTCTCTTTGTGGATGAACTATTACATTTGTTGAAAGAGTGTGTATTTCCTAAAAGAGACAAAATGCTGCGGATTTTTCATGAAAAATTCGGCATCAGGGCATTTGCCATATTTGCCATCCTGATATTTGTCATCTCTTCATCTTTCACCCTGTTTTTTATTTGTCAGCAGCGTAAATCCTTGACCGATACTCAAATAAAGAAGGGAAAGTTACTTGCAGGGATCCTTGCTTACAGCTCAAGGCTCGGTGTGTTTTCAGAGAATGAAGAGATGCTCAGCGACCCTGTTGAGGGCGTTTTTCAAAACGAGGGAGTCCTGGAAGTTTCGGTATTTAATCTAACGGGAGAATTATTGAAGAGTCAGAAAAGAAGTGACGTAAGGACAACAAAAGAGGATGAAGAGGTCAGAAATAGAATATTTGAGAAACTCAGGGAGACTGCATCCCCATTTTACCTTGAGGATAAGACCAGATGGGAATTCTGGTCTCCGGTAATGTCGGCTTCACCGTATCTTAGCGAGGAATCCTTGTTTTTTGAAGAGGCGCCGGTTCAGAGAAAAGGCCGCGTAATTGGATTTGTGAAAATAACGCTTGATAAAAAGATGCTTGATAAGAGGCTTCATTCCCTATTGTTTAAGAGCATTATGATGGCGATTATCTTTTTTGTGTTAGGTTCCGCAGCTATCTATCTCCTGGTAAAGGGGATAACAAGGCCTCTTAACAGGTTAACCGAAGGCGTCAAGTCCCTTGGAAAGAAAGGATCTGTCGAGAAGATTCCTGTCGAAACAGAGGATGAAATCGGCAAACTTGCAGAGGCCTTCAATAAGATGGCTGAATCCTTAAAGAGAAGGGAAGCAGAAAAAGAGCAGCTTGAAAGACAGCTCAGGCATGCACAAAAGATGGAAGCCATTGGCACACTTGCAGGGGGTATAGCTCATGACTTCAATAATATCCTCGGAGCCATTGTGGGGTACACGGAATTGGCGATGCTGGATGTTCCCGCGGGAACCACGCTGCAGCGCGACTTAGAGGGAGTGATGAAGGCCACCAATCGAGCGAAAGACCTGGTGCAACAGATCCTTACCTTCAGCCGCGATACCAAACAGGAGCGAAAACCCGTACAGCTCAGTCTCATCGTCAAAGAGGCTCTCAAGATGCTGCGTTCGTCGTTACCAACGACTATTGAGTTCCACCAGAACATCAAAACCGGGAGCGCTACGGTTTTGTGCGACCCAACACAGATATATCAGGTGGTGATGAATCTTTGCGCCAACGCAGCCTATGCAATGAGGGATAAAGGCGGTGAGTTAACAGTGAGTCTAATTGATGTGGATATCGATTCAGAGGCTGTTATGCAAAATCCTGAACTGACCCCAGGCCAATACCAGAGACTGACCGTGAGCGATACGGGCAGTGGCATGGACCGTGCGACCATGGAAAGGATTTTTGATCCTTTTTTCACGACCAAAGCGCCGGGAGAAGGAAGTGGTATGGGCCTTGCGGTCGTCCACGGAATCGTTAAAAGTCTCAACGGCGCAATTACCGTCGACAGCGAACCTGGCAAAGGGACCACCTTTCAGGTATTTTTCCCCACGATTCAGAGTGAAGCCGCATCAGAACCTGAACATTTTGCTCCGCCCCCTGTCGGCAACGAGCGGGTTCTTTTCGTAGATGACGAAGCAGCACTGGCGGCCGTGGGGCAGGAGATGCTGGAAAGTTTGGGCTACGATGTGGTTGCCAGAACGAGCAGCATCGAAGCGCTCAAGACCTTTCAGATGCAACCGGATAGATTTGATCTGGTTATCACTGACATGACCATGTCGAATATGACAGGTGCAGACCTGGCCAGAGAAATCATGCGTATTCGGCCTGACGTCCCGGTCATCCTTTGCACTGGATTCAGCGAAGCGATCTCGGAAGAGAAGGCTAAAGCGATGGGAATCCGCGCGTTTGTGATGAAACCTGTTGTCAGAAGGGAGATAGCCGAGGTAATCCGGCGCGTGCTGGATGCTTGATCTTGGGGAAGATGAAAAAAGCCGATGCCAGGCGGAAAAAAGAGGACTTGATACGCCTGCTGCGGGATGCTGGTTCTCTGCTGGTTGCTTTCTCCGGCGGTGTTGACAGCTCATTCCTGCTGGCAGCAGCCCATGAAACCCTCGGGAAAAAGGTGGTCGCGGCAACAGCAGTCTCAGATATTTATCCGTTGCGTGAGCGGGATGCTGCCGTGGAATTTACGCGCAGCAGAGGGATTCCGCACATCCTCTTTCCGTCAGACCAAATCAGCCTTGCTTCCTTTAGAGCAAACCGCGCAGACAGATGCTACCATTGCAAGAGGTACCTTTCTGAAAAACTCATCGGAGCAGCAGAGAAAAAAGGAATTAATCGGGTGGCAGACGGGGCCAACTTCGATGATCTGAAAGATTATCGCCCAGGCATACAGGCTGCGAGAGAAATGGGAATCATCTCTCCTCTGATAGACCTGGCTTTGAGGAAGCAGGAGATACGCTTTTTGTCCAGAGAGATGGGACTTCCCCAGTGGAATAAGCCGGCAGCGGCCTGCCTTGCATCGAGGATACCCTATGGAAGCCCCATTACTTCGGAAAAGTTGAAGATGATCAATGAAGCCGAGGAGTTTCTACTGGGAAAAGGCCTCACGCAATGCCGGGTGAGGCATCACGGCTCCGTGGCAAGAATAGAAGTGGCGCGTGCAGAATTACAAAAGGTTATGGAGGATAATTTAAGAGAAGCCATTCTGCGCAAATTCAAAGAGATCGGTTTCTTTCACATTGCAGTAGATATGGAAGGTTACATATCCGGGAGCATGAATCGTGGACTTAACATTGATGGCCTGGTAAAAACTCCCAATTAGGCGGCAAAGCTTGTAGGTGTGATTCATTAATCGCCCCTACAGCCCCCGTGAAAACGGGGCGAGGCTGAGGTACAGGGCAGAAACCGGGCTTTTTGCGAAGCCGTCGATATTAAAACTGGTAACACTATAGCTCTTTTAATAAATGGACCCGCATGCAATGATGTTTTAAAAAATCTAAAGCGTTACTGATGCTGAGACAGGAGGCAGAGATTGATTATAGTTACTGGTGGAGCCGGATTCATAGGCAGCGCTTTTGTCTGGAAGCTCAACTCGGAAGGCATTGACGATATCATCATCGTAGACAAGCTTGGCGCATCAGAAAAATGGAGAAATCTGGTCAACAGACATTTCCTTGATTATATACACAAAGACAAGTTTCTGAATATCCTATGTGAAAACAGATTGACCAACATAAGCGCAATAATTCATATGGGAGCATGTTCTTCAACCACGGAGCGTGATGCAGATTATTTGATGGAAAATAATTATGGTTACAGCAAGGCTCTTGCAGAATGGGCGTGTAAGAACAACGTCCGGTTCATCTATGCAAGCAGTGCAGCGACCTATGGGGATGGCTCCCGGACATTCTCCGATGATGATGCAACAACAGCAACACTTCAACCACTTAATATGTATGGTTATTCAAAGCACCTGTTCGACCTCTGGGCCCTTCGCAATAGACTATCAGGCAAGATCACTGGCATCAAGTTTTTCAATGTTTTTGGGCCGAATGAGTACCACAAGGGGGATATGGTAAGCGTTGTCTTTAAGGCGTTTCACCAGATCGTTGAAACAGGAAGGGTCAAGCTGTTCAAGTCCTATAGAAATGAATATAGAGATGGAGAACAGATGCGTGATTTTGTTTATGTGCTGGATTGTGTCAACATAATGTGGTGGTTCTTGCAGCACCCTGAAGCAACGGGAATATTTAATCTTGGATCCGGCACAGCGCGTACCTGGAATGATCTTGCAAAAGCTGTATTTTCCGCCCTGGGGCGGAAAACATTAATCGAATATATTGAGATGCCTGAATCGATAAGAGATCGGTATCAGTATTTTAGCGAGGCAAGGATGGAGAAGCTGGCAAGTGCAGGGTGCTCGTTGAGGTTTCGTTCTCTTGAAGATGCTGTCCATGACTATGTGGTGAATTACCTGGCAAAGGGTAATCTTTGCCTTTAAACGGAGCCACCCTTTGAAAGCATTAGTAAACGTCGACAAAAACGGTCCAGTAATGAAGATATCCGTATCCCTTCAAGCTGCAATCAAATCTGACAGTTAGTGCTCGCCGAAATGGTAGCCATGACTATCATTTCTCTTTTTTGCTTAAAAGACTTCCAAATCCGAAGCTTTAACCCACCCCCTTTTTTTATCGGCACGCTCAATTCTAAACCACGAATCCCTGGGCGAAACCACGGCAACTTCCGCTCCTTCATAAAGCGTGAAATGAGTTGTCGCTGAATCAAACGGTTCAAATTTAGCATCTGCTTTCTGAGCAATTATTACTGCTTTTTTACCTATCACTGAGGCTTTCTCAAATAGCGCCGCAAAAAAAAGAGCGAAAATAACGATTAAAACCGACAATGCGCCAATCCTGTATTTCCTGACGGCGGGGAAATATATAGTTGCCAGGATAACCAACAGAATTATCGTAAATATTACTGCCAGGGAAAAGGCCAACCCATCAATGGTAAATAAAGAAAACCTCTTATTAAAAGCAACTCTATACCATGGCGCTTTAGCCTCAACAACGCCCCCTTTTATCAATGACTTAGCATATTCGTAGTTCGACTTTAAATCACTATCTCTCGGTATGAGCCGCATTGCTTTTTCATAATTGAGGATTGCCTTACCAAGCTCGCCTTTCTTAAAATAAGAATTTGCCAAATTATAATAAAGATTGCCGCTCTCAAACCCCAAATTCAGCGCTCCTTCGTATCCTTTAATGGCCTCATCATACTTTCCCTCAGAATAGTAAGTGTTCGCCTGATAAAATCTGGCTTTGGCCTGGGAAAGGGGTTTTGCCAAACAGGAATTAGAAAAAATACCGGCTAACGCTAAGAGCAAAAATGACATTAATAGGCTTGGGATGATCCGGGCACTCCTGCAAGTCATTTTTAAACCTTCTTCCTTTCCAGGAAATCAATAACTTTACGCATATCATGAAAAATAGCCTCACGCTTAGGCTTATCAAATTCTAAAGGTGCATACCGCGCCATATCACAAGCGTTAAAGATATTCGTTAATTTATCTAAGATTTCGCCGTCTATGCTCTTTGCGGTCAATATTTCCTTGACCGCATCAATGCTCACTCCTCCTGCAGGCAGATGAAGCTTATCCGCCAGATATCCGCTCAAGGTTTTATGTACACAATCGAAAAAGGCCCCGCTTTTTTCCTGCCCTAACAATCTTTGTGCCTCTTTTATCCCTTTTCTGGCCCTTGCCGGTGCGTGCAGGCGCCTTGCGTATCGTTCATCGGTTTTAAGTTTCTCCTGGTGTTTGTGAAAAGTTGCCAGAGTAATAAATATAATCAACGCAATTGCATGATAAATCCAAAAACCTGCCCTTTGATAAAGATAGTGGCCTCTTTGTTTCAGTTTACCCGGCGATTCCTTAATATAAACAATATCTCTGCCAAGAAGTTCCTTTTTAGCTGTTCTTGTAACGGCCCGGGGAATTTCCACAATCTTCAATTCGCTGCCTCCTGGCTTTGCCACGCTAATCGGAAAAGGCCCTTGTGTAAGTGAACGGTATTTTCCCGTTTGAGGATTAAAGAAGCTGAAGGTTATCTTCGGGATTTCCGTAATGGCTTCTGATTGCGGAATAATCGCCTGCTCAAAAACTTTTGAGGCTTCACCTTGTTTGGCCTCCGGCTCATAAACTTTAAATCCTTCTTTTGAATCCAGAACAGGACTGGAGACGGTATCAAAATTCCCCGTCCCGCTTATCGTCATTGTCAACGTAATTGGATCCCCGGCTTTCACTTTTTTAGGTGAAACCTTGGCCTCTAATCGAAAATCACCAATCGCTCCTTTAAAGTTAGCAGGTTTACCTCCCTTGGGTAATGATTGGACATGGACTGTTAAAGCCGGAGATGTGGCTTGAAATGGGTAGGTTTTATAGCGGCCAAAAAAGTCGTCAAATACATTTTTACCAAAAATATTCCCGAAGAAATCATCATCAAAAGGCGTGCGCCTGCGGCTTTGTTTCTTGCGGACTACAAGATTGCAGTCAATCTTTGCCGGGCCTAAGGTTAATTCACCGGGTCTGACTGCAAACATACTGGTATTAAACTCAATAACATTGTAAACAATGCCGCCGATAGCCTGACGGTACTGTTTCGGTTGCCCGAATTCCTTTATGGAGAAACCTCCGTGTTCAAATTTCGGATATTGAATGTCCCTCACTGCCAGGCGGTTTATGTATAGTTTTATGGATAAGGGAACAGACTCATTAACATAGGGTTGCAATTTTCCTGGTTCAATTCTGAGAAAAATCCTGTCCTTTAATTGTTCCTCTCTGATTGCTTTTTGAGAAACGCCAGGCCCCTGGGTTCCTCGCTTAGGTGGTGCTGCGCCGGACAGAACTTGAATCCTCAAGGCTTGCGAAGTGAAGGTCTTTCCATTAAGAACCACCGAAAAAGGGCCAACCTCAAAACTCCCTGTCTTTAGTGGTATTAACGTATAAATATGCGTAATAGATGTGGATACCTTGCCATTTACAATAGACATCCTTGTTGATGGGCCAAGATATTGCACTTGAAAGCCATCAATCTCGCCAAGATCCGGAGGAGATACGTTCTGTACTCCATGAAAAGACAAGCTAAGTTGCAAGCTTTCTCCAAGGGAAACGGTTTTCCGATCTACAGTTGCCTCAAACTGTATATCCGAGGCAAGAACCGCCCCGTCCAAAACCACTAACAATAATAAAGCGATAATAGATTTCTTTATCATCTGCCAGTATCCAGTGGCCAGTTACAGGTGACCAGTGACCAGTATCCGGAAACCGAATTACCAATCTTTCAATACAGGAGGATAATATCGCTTTCTTGCACCTCTATTCAAATTACCGAGCGGCCGGTCCTGCTGATTATAACGGTCGAGTATCATCCTTGCTTCCTCTTCGGACATCTCTTTCTGCTGATGTTGTTGCGGCTTCGGACTTTCAGCCGGTTTTAAGCTCTCCCCCTTTTGCTGCTCTTTTTTTTCTTCGCCCTGCTCGGCCCCCCGCTGTTTTTGCTCCTGCTGCTTTTGTTCCTGATTTTGCTGAACACCCTTTTGGTCCTTCTCTTGTTGCTGTTTTAACTTATCCAGGAGAACTTTGAGCTCTTTTTCTACAAATTCATGGTTGTATTTGGCATTGGTGTCATCCTGATTTAACTCTATTGCCCGCTTATAGTAATCCAGCGCTTCACGATACAAATTGATAGCTGAGGCTAAGTCCGTATTCTCCTTAAGCTTGCCTAAACGAAACTTGCTGTTTCCTATATTATATGCTGCCCTTGCTTCTATGTCGGGATTATCGCTAAGCAGGGCCTTACTAAAGGCCTTTATGGCTTTTTCATAATCTCCTTTCCGGTACAATGCTGTGCCCGTATTAAAGTTAACCAGATCGGAATCGGGCATCTCAACTTCGGCCTCATGGTAATATTTCAAAGCCTCGTCATACTTGCCCTGATGATAGAGAGTATTTCCCTTTTTCACGCTGGCAGAGGCAGAGACAGCAAAACTCTTTCCAGTCAGAACAAGCACACAGGTTATAGTAAACCCCATTAGAAAACTCATGCGGAGTGTTGAATCCCGTCTTCGTAAAATCAAAAGTAGAAAGTCCCCCCTGGCACACTGTAAGGCATTTTCTAACGGGGTCCGTAGAAATGTCCTGAAAATCAGTCTCATGGCTTTTTCTTGCGTTCGCTTACAAAAAGTTCTCCAAAAAGGAAAAGAAACGCCAATGCCAAGGGAATCTGAAACCGCTCTTCAAAGTGCTTAGCCAACTTACTTTCAAGCTCTCGCTTTTCCATTTTAGAAAGCTTCTCTTCATAAATCAAGTTCAGTCCGAACTCAGTAGCTCCGGAACGTATATAACTGCCACCTGTAGTAAGCGCTATCTTTTGTAAGGTGGTTTCATCTAATCTGGTTTTAACCACATTGCCCTGACTATCTTTTAAAAATGACTTATTGCCTTTTTTGTCCGTAATGGTAATTAATTCACCTTCCGGCGTGCCGATGCCGATACAAAACACTTTCAGCCCCTCTTTTTTAGCCTCTTCAGCTGCTTTTTCAGGGTTGCCCTCATGGTCTTCCCCGTCGGTGATAAGGATCAATACCTTGTATTTCTTCAATCCACCTTCATAGCTTCTTATTGCTTCTCTTATCGCTCGCGAGATCGAGGTCCCTCCGCGAGGAATTGTATTAACGTTTAAACTATCCACTGAAAGAAGAAAGCCACCGTAATCCACAGTTAAAGGGCACTGTAAAAACGCCTCTCCTGCAAAAGCAATCAGCCCCACACGATCTCCTTGTAAGTGCCTGGTAAAATCTTTTATTGCCAGTTTTGCCCGCTCCAATCTGTTAGGCTTAACATCGGAAGCCAACATGCT
>QMMV01000040.1 GCA_003647435.1 Deltaproteobacteria bacterium
CTTTCTGGTTTGCCCAGCAGGGCTCCATCTACGTATTTGTGGCCCTCATATTTGTTTACTATTTCTACATGAAGAGGTTGGACAGGGAATATGATGTCCACGAATAACAATGGTGAGACCTTTGCATAACTCCTTTGAACGGGGCATTATGAACTTTTTGGGGCGCCCATCCGGGCGAAGTTCACCCCGTTAAATAGGGTTCCCTTCGGGAAATTTAACGGGGCAGGCGGCCCACGCCAGTGGGTAAATTCCGAACTGTTTGAGGCCGTTAGGCCGAGTTTTTGGGATTTAGTGAGCAAGCCCATGGATGGGTCAAAAAGTTCATACAGAGGAGTGAAAAGTGTGGTTGTGCAAAGGTCTCGTGAGGCATTAGTGCTATCCACGGGGTAGACTCTGGCAAGAATCCAGCAACTACATCTGGTCAGGCAACGGGGTTCTGAGTCTTCCTTCGATATTGGACTTTTTACGAAACCATCAACCTTTAATAGAATTAGCTTTTACCGCATTCAAATAAAGGAAGGAGAAGAGAAGTGTCAATTTTAACGTGGACATACATAATGGTTGGAATCACTTTTGGCATCTATATCGCCATTGCGTGGGCATCGAGGGTGAAAGATACAAAGGGTTTTTACGTGGCAGGAGCCAGTATACCTGCCCTGGCCAATGGTATGGCGACAGGTGCGGACTGGATGAGCGCTGCATCTTTTATCTCAATGGCCGGCCTTATTTCCTTTATGGGATACACCGGCTGTATCTATCTTATGGGCTGGACAGGGGGGTATGTGCTATTGGCGCTTCTTCTCGCACCATACTTAAGGAAGTTTGGAAAATATACAGTGCCGGACTTTGTCGGTGATCGTTATTATTCCAAGGTGGCAAGGACTGTGGCCCTTATCTGTGCCATCTTTGTTTCCTTTACCTACGTTGCAGGCCAGATGCGAGGCGTTGGTATCGTTTTTAGCCGCTTCCTGCAGGTTGATGTGAACACTGGTGTTATTATAGGAATGGTGATAGTCTTTTTGTACGCAGCCCTTGGGGGGATGAAAGGAATTACCTGGACACAGGTTGCCCAGTACTGCGTGCTCATCCTTGCCTATTTGATTCCTGCTATTGCGATCTCGTTCAAGATAACCGGCCACTATATCCCGCAGATAGGATTTGGCAGCACCGTGGCTCATGGGACAAATGCGGGGGTATATCTGCTCGATGTACTTGATAAGCTGAACAAAGACCTCGGCTTTGCCGCATACACATCCGCTTTTACCTCGGGTACGAAGTCGATGGTTGATGTCTTTTGCATCACCCTGGCTTTGATGGTAGGCACAGCAGGCCTGCCGCACGTCATAATCCGTTTTTACACGGTACCCTCCGTCAAGGCCGCAAGGCTGAGTGCCGGGTTTGCTCTTATGTTCATCGCCATCCTGTATACCACCGCCCCATCTGTAGCCGGCTTTGCACGCTATAATATGATCGATACCTTAAATGGGAAAGAATACAAGGAGGCCCCCTCGTGGTTTAAGAACTGGGAAACGACAGGGCTCGTGGCGTGGATGGACAAAAATGATAACGGCATCATCGAGTACAGCGCAGGTAAGCCATTTTTGGGAAAACCCAGGTTTATAGAAAAGCATGGCGGTTTCGGGCAAAAGCTTGTCAACAACAAGCCGACCAGCAATTCCAACGAGCTTTATGTTGACCGCGATATCATGGTGCTGGCCAACCCGGAGATTGCCAATCTTCCTGCATGGGTTGTTGCACTGGTTGCCGCAGGTGGGCTTGCGGCCGCCCTGTCGACCGCATCAGGTCTGCTGCTGGTAATATCGTCATCTGTTTCTCATGACCTCTACTACAGGCTGATAAACCCAAAGGCTACAGAAAAACAGAGAATGATTCTGGGACGGACGATGATAGGTGTAGCTGTCTGTATTGCCGGCTATTTTGGCATCCACCCGCCGGGATTCGTTGCCCAGGTGGTGGCCTTTGCCTTTGGGCTTGCTGCTTCGAGCTTTTTCCCCATTATTGTCCTGGGTATCTTTAACAAGAAAACCACGAAGGAAGGGGCCATTGTCGGGATGGCAGCCGGTATCCTTTTCACCGGATTTTACATTATTCAAATAAAATTTATGGGTGTCAAACCCTGGTTTTTTGGAATAAGCGCAGAGGGGATAGGTACTGTCGGCATGGTTATCAATTTCGTGCTGACCACAGTAATTTCAAAGTTTACTCAGGAGCCGCCGCAGGAAGTCCAGGATATGGTCGAAGGTATCCGCTTTCCGAGGGGGGCAGGAGAAGCTGCAGCTCATTAGCAGAAGGGTTTGCCCGTTGGCCGGCCGGCCGGATTATCCGCCATTAATGAACCGGCCGGCAGGCTCAACGGACAACCCCCCTTACACCTTTCCTCCTTCAGGAAAGAGTTTTACATATAAAAAGCCCGAAAGCACGATCAGTGGAAGCGTTTGGAGAAGGCCGATGAGCGTGCGATTTTCTGGCCGCAGCAGCGAAAGAACACTCAACAGCAACAAGAACATGTAACCCAGGCGATGAAACCTGTGTATCAGCCAGAGCAGGTAAAGGTTTAGCGCCGGCACTAAAAAACTCCAGGCAGCGATGATCAGGTTATCGATTCCACTTCTGGAAACTGCCTCAAACATTATTCCAATCCTGCGAAAGGTGACTGCTGCCAGTATAAGGAGGAGGAGTAAATTCCATCCAAAGTAAGATTCCTTCCTGGACAGCTCTGCATAGTTACGCAAGAACCTGTCAAAGGCCTCTGTCTCCATCTCAGCGGAGAGAATATTCTTGATCTCTTCCTTTGACTTTCCCTGTTCAATCAGGGTCTTTATTCTTTTCTCGACCTCGTGTGCCATGGGATGCCCCCGCCCTTAGCCCAGATCGACATGAAAATAAGTACCAACAAAGGATTGAATCTCGCTGATGAGCAAAAATGCTTTTTTTAGCGTGTATTTCTCCATATCTGAAAGCTCAGAGGGGTTGATGTAATTGTTGGGTTGTTTACCATTTTCTACTCTCTCAAGTTGATGCAGAAGGCGAACGTGCATCTGAAATTCATATGCCTCCCTTAACTTGAAGGCAAACTCGTCTGATATTGCTTCATGTTGGCGCAGAGATTCTATTCTTTCGAGCGTGTTGGTCTCAACAAGCCCCCTGTCGAGGCACATGAGGCGGGCAAAGTTTACAAATGGCGCAAGCCCTTTTGTTTTTATATCAAGACATCCCTTGTGCTCACCGTTCTTTTCCACGACGAAGTTCTTGAACATGGAAAGTGGTGGCCGGGCCTCCGCACAGTGCCTTGCCAGATGGTGAATAAACACCTTTTCCCTCGTTGTTCTTTTGACCAGATGGCTTCGAAGTTCATTGGCCAGTTTGGCTTTTCCAAAGGCGGGCCTGAAGTCAAAAAAAATGGTCGAGTTGAGAATATCTTCCGGATCGGGTGAGAATATCCAGTGGTCAAAGATCTTGCGCCATTCTGAAAGAGGCTGAGTCCATTTAGGGTTTGATGCCATGATATCCCCTTTACACAGGGTATATCCGCACTCTGCGAGATGCGCTACAGTTTTTTTGCCAAGAGCCAGAAAATACTTTCGGGCGGCCTCTTTCTGCCGAACGTCATCAGCGTCTTCATATATTATTGCATTGTCCTGATCCGTTGAAAAGGTCTGTTCCTTTCTCCCTTCGCTGCCCATTACCAGCCAGCAAAATGGGACAGGAGGCAATCCCATCTCGTCTATGAGCAGGCCAAGAATACGATCAAGTATACGGTCATTGAGCACGGTAATCATCCGGGTAATGTTGTTTGCCCTTACGCCCTCTTTGATCATGGTCTTTGCAAGGCGGGGAAATTGTTTTGGAAGGGAATACAAGCCTTCGATTTGCGTTTGGGCACTGATCTCTCTGAAGAGAAAAACCGGTGAACGACCTTCGAGCAGCAGTATGTCATGGGCTGTAACAATCCCAACGATATTTCCGGCTCTTTGAACCGCGAGATGATGAATGCCCTTTTGAAGCATCAGAAATAGCGCATCAAAGCAAGGAGCCTGTGAGGGGATAGTTTCTACCGGAGATGACATGATTGATCTTACCGGCTCGATGGAGCTGAGGCCCTTTGCAATGAGCTTCGCTCTGAGATCCTTGTCTGTAACGATTCCTTCGATGTTGCCGCTTTCACTCTTCACCAGGAGCGAGCCTATCCTGTACTTTGCCATCTTTTCGGCTGCCGCCTGAGCGGTGTCGTCCGGAAGGCACATACGAGGCCTTTTCTTCATAACGCTTCCCACGTCTTCGCTGAAAAGATAAAATGCACCTTCTGCCTTGGTGCTTTCTCTTTTTTTGTGCAGCTCAAGATGGGCTGAGTGAATGTATTTTTTGCAAAAACTCTTCAGATAGAAAACGGAAAAGAGTGGATTTGTGTGGACGAGGGCAAGGAAGTTTTTTTTGGGAACAACGATGCAACGAGTATCTTCAGCGGCTTCAACATTAAGATTTGCCTTTGTGCCCATTATCATACCGAGGGCACCAAAATAATCCTTCTTCCCCCTGTACTCTTTGAGTATCTCGGTACCATGTTCGTCTTTAAGATAAAGTTTAACAGAACCACTCTTGATTAGATAAAGGCCTTCAATGGCCGTCCTGCCCTGCCCGAATATAATGGTACCCTCTCGGAAAACTTTCTCGGTTAAAGTTTTTGATAGTATGCTGTACTCTTCATCCGAAAGGGTATCGAAAGGAGAAACCGTTTTCAAAAAGGCGATTGCCCTTTGCTGCCAATCTTCTCTTGTGGTATCTTCGATCATGTTGTCTTCATAGCAATAAAATGATTCCCTTTTCAAGCCCAATTGTCTTTTTTTGTTTCAACCCGAATTTCCCAAGCGTATAGGGAAGAGGCGCATACCAGGTCCTGTCATTACGAGATCTTTGCACAACCCCTTTTCACTCCTCTTGCTTTACCGCTTTGCTACTCGCAATGGCATTTTGAGACCCTTGCGGAATTCCGGTTCAAACAATTTGCAGGCCTCTTTGCAAAAAAACAATTTCTGGGCTAAGATAAAAGTGCGGTGGAGGCGTGCCAAAGCAAAGCCGTCCTATTTTGGCTTGGAGTTTTCAGGTGAAACGTTCCAAAAGAGATGACAAGCTTATTACCAGCGAGAGGATCAAGGCAAAAGGAAAACTGGCCAGCGAGATTGCCCATGAATTGAATACGCCGATTGGTGCGATCCTGATGTACAGTCATTTACTGTTGGAAGATATGCCCGAAGGTGATCCACGCCGAGAAAATATTATCAAGATCAACAAGTTAGCCAATCGGTGCAAGATGATAGTCAAAGGCCTTCTTGATTTTTCATCCAGGGGCGAGCCTCTGTCAGAAAAAGTACAAATTAACCAAAGTATTCGCAACGTTGTCGCATTCTTAGAAGATCATGTGCTTTTTAAAGAAGTTTCTATCCGGATGTACCTGGACCCGGCCTTGCCGAGTATACAGGGCAATGAGAACAAGCTGGAGCAAGTTTTTGTCAACCTCATTGTTAATGCGGCACAGTCAATGGAGGGAAAGGGGACTCTGACGTTGAGCACAGAGTTCCTGCGTGACAGGAACCAGGTACGCATAACCTGTGCGGATACGGGTTGTGGCATTGATCCCAATCACATGGAAACTATTTTTGAACCTTTTTTTACTACCAAGGAAGATGAGAGAGGGACCGGATTGGGTCTTTCGATATGCCACGGCATTATAGAGCATCACGGGGGTACAATAATGGTTGACAGCGCAAAAGGGGAAGGCTCTACATTTACCATACTCTTGCCTGTAGTCGAGGAGGACAGGGCATAACTCAGCCCGGGCATCAAAAGCAGACCTATGATTTGAAATCCTTATAGAAATTGCAAGACGTTTCATTATGGAAGCAAAATACAGCATCCTTATTGTGGATGACGATCCCTTTATGAGAGATGCGTGCAAGCAGACCCTTACAAAACGTGGTCACAGCGTCACCCTTGCAAAAAGTGGCCGCAAGGCGCTGAAATTGCTTGAAGAGTGGGCATTTGACCTTATCTTGCTCGATTTCAAGATGCCCGGCGAAGATGGGCTGTTTGTCCTGGCAAGGATCAAAGACATGGACCCGGAAGCTTCTGTTGTCATGATAACCGGGCATGGCACTATTGAAACCGCAGTTCAGGCTATCAAGCTCGGGGCCTTTGACTTCATTGCAAAACCTTTCACCCCGGATGAACTGCTGCGGCTGGTGGACAGAGTCTTGAAGAACCGGCGGCTCACAATCGAGAACATCTACTTGAGACAAACCCTTGAGCAGGAAAGGAGGGGCAGCAAGGAAATCATCAGCAAAAGCCCTGCCATGGCAAAGGTAAAAGAAATGATCGCCATGGTTGCCACAACGGATAGCACAGTCATGCTTCAGGGAGAAAGTGGCACGGGCAAGGGCCTCGTTGCCCGCAAGATCCACGAGCTGAGCGCGAGACGCAACTACCCATTCATACCGGTCGATTGCGGCTCCCTGGTGAAGACACTATTCGAGAGCCAACTTTTCGGTCATGTTAAAGGCGCATTTACAGGAGCAACGAGTACTCGAGCGGGACAATTTGAGCTGGCACACGGAGGTACGCTATTTTTTGACGAAATATCCAACATCGGTCTGGAGGTGCAGGCCAAGCTCCTCAGGGCTGTTGAAGAAAAGTGCATTTCCAAAGTAGGGGATCACAAAGTGGTAAAAGTCGATGTCCGCCTTATATCGGCAACAAACCGCGATCTTCAGGAGGCTGTAGCAAGAGGTGTCTTTCGTGAAGACCTCTTTTACCGTCTTAATGTGGTATCCATCCATCTACCACCATTGAGAGAGAGAAAAGAGGAGATTCCGCTCCTGGCAAATCATTTCGTGAAGGTGTTCAGCCAGAAACAGGGAAAAAGAATTGACGGCATCTCAAAAGACGCTATGAAGGCGCTCATGGAATATAACTGGCCGGGCAACGTCCGGGAGCTGGAAAATACAATAGAACGTCTAATTGTTTTTGCACGCGGCAGGACCATCACTCCAGAAGACCTTATTTATTCCAACACGATCGTTCCCAGAACGGAGATATCAGAACCAATGCGGCTGGACGAGGTGGAGCAACAGCACATTATGAGAGTACTTTCCAGTGTGGGCGGTAACAAGACCCGTGCCGCTGAGTTGCTCGGTATTGACCGCAAGACACTCAGAGCCAAACTCAAAAAGTATGAAATTTCATCCCCCGGGGACTAAAGAGCTATTCGAATAAGTTTCCGACATGCTCACAATGCGCACCCAACTGCTGAAACCCTCAATTACTTGAAGGCCCGCGTGGCATCGCCTGATTCCATCGCTGGGAAATCGCCCGTTGCCAGGGCAATGGCGGTAAGGCGACAAATATTGAATTTTGGTAGAAAACCAGAATTCAAACGGTTTGTATTTGGCAATAAAAAAATATCCGCAATGATTAGCGTAGATCCGCGGCCGAACAGTTGCGATGAAATAGCACCAGAGAAGAAAAAATTATGAAAACCGATATTGAGAAGTGGCTAAGAGAGGAAGGGAAGGTATTTTTTGAGGATATCGGTATTAAAAAGGGTCAAAAAATAGTCGATTTTGGTTGTGGTGCCGGTCACTATACAATCCCTGCTGCAAAGGTAGTGGGTAAAAATGGTAGAGTATATGCCCTGGACAAAGACACGGAAGCTCTGAATCAACTGACGCAGAAAGCGGAATCAGAAGGTTTAGACAATATAGTGCCAATATGTAATCAGTCAAAGGAGTTAGAAATTAACCTGGAGGATGAATCTATCGATGTGATGTTGCTTTATGACATTCTCCATTATATGGAATCAGAAAAAAGGAGAAGAGTCTATGAGAACGCCTGCAGGATTTTAAAGGCTGGTGCAATACTTTCTGTTTATCCCAAGCACCGTAGATCTGACGAGCCCTTATGGAATCTGGCAGATATGGAGTTAGAAGATGTCATAGGAGAAATAGAAAGGGCAAAATTTCATTTGGAGAGAAAATTTCAAAAAAAACTCATCCACAATGGGAATTATGATGTAGGATACATTCTAAATTTTAGAAAAAGGTAGGAGGGATTTACAAGGGAACCTCGGATACGCTCGAGCCGTTGTCCGAAATTTCAAAGGAGGGTACGTTGAAATGAAAAGTAAAGAGCTTAAATATCGAATAAGTTGGCAAGATGTGTGGGAGAAAATGAGAAACGACAGGGTAGGAAGAAGACCGCGGGTAACATATGACCAAGATTTTCAAAGGAAATCCACTAAAGATTTTTCAAATCGTTGCAAATGGAATGATTACGAGCTTGGAAGAAAAGTAGTGAATGTATTAGGCAATATCTTAAAGGATGATTTTGAAGTCCTTGAGATCGGCCCCGGTCCCGGAACTTTAACAATCCCTCTTTCTGAAAAAGTCCGGAAAATCGCTTGCATAGAGGCTTCAAAAGCAAATTTAGAGATTTTAAAGGAAAATTTGGAGGAAAAAGGGATTAAAAATATCGAATTAATAAATGAGTATTGGGAAAAAGCTAAAATTAAAAATAGCTTTGATTTAGTTGTTTGCTCACATTTTCTTTGGATGGTTGAAGACCTCGAAAAGCATTTGGAAAAAATGGAGGAATTCTCAGATAGATATTGCGCCATAGTCCAGCCCTGTGGGAGGGATGAAGTTGTTAAGAAGGCTTTTGAGGAGATTTGCAAGGAAAGATACATGGGACAATTTGAACCAGATGCAGACTATTTTGCTTATGTCATTTTAAGGGAGTGGTCAAGGCTCGTAGACACTTGCTTCTTAGAATATTCCTTTGAACTTAAACTGGAAGAAGGCGTTAGGTATGTAGCAAGTTTCTTAGGGAAGTTTATAGAGGTCAATGGAGGGGTCGCAGACAAAATAGAGGAGTTTTTGACAAGCGAAGTGGGTGAGACTTGGGAGGTAAGAAGCAAAGCAGTTATTATGTGGTGGAAGCCAGCTTCAGCTGACTTCACAAACACCGATCACGTTATATGAGATTACGAGCTCACACTGAAACATAAGAAAGTCTATAATGTCTAAAATAATAGTGATGATTCATGGCATGTGCGGTGGATTATGGTGCTGGGAGAATTACAAGAATTTTTTTGAGAAGAAGGGATATCGCTGTATTATCCCCACGTTGCGATTTCACGACATCGACCCGAGCGAACCCCCTAATCCTCAATTAGGGACTACCAGCCTGTTAGATTATGCTGAAGACCTGGAAAAAGGAATCCGAAAGCTCGACGTCACTCCTATCATCATGGGGCACTCTATGGGTGGGCTACTCGCACAAATCCTTGGCAGCCGAGGAATGGCTAAAGCACTTGTTCTGTTAACCCCGGCATCACCACATGGGATTATGTCGCTCAGGCTGTCCGCAATAAGGGGCTTTTGGAGCATACTCACAAAATGGGCCTTTTGGAGAAAGCCGATCCGCCAGACTTTTTGTGAGGCAGTCTATTCAATGATGCATCTACTGACGGCTGAAGAGCAAAAAAAGTCCTTTGAGCAATTTGTTTACGAGTCCGGCCGGGTAGTATTCGAAATCGGATGCTGGTTTTTCGACTCAAGAGGAGCAGCAAAAGTTGATGAGTCAAAGGTTACCTGTCCTGTCTTTATTATTGCCGGGGCTGACGACAGGATCACCCCTCCTTCGGTTCTCCGAAAAGTTGCGGATAAATACAGGGCTGTTTCAACTTTCATGGAATTCCCAAACCATGCCCACTGGGTTATCGGTGAGCCGGGGTGGCAGGAAATAGCGGAATATATTTATGACTGGTTCAATCAGGTGTTAACCGAAGGCACGAAGGCGGATGAGATCTCAAAAACACATAATTAAATCACTACTGATGGTGTTAATACGCGCCAACTGGGAGGGAAAATGCAGTTTCGTTAGATTGGAAGTTAAAGCTTCGGTAGCATTTGTCAAGTATGGACGCCAGGATATTTTCAAAAATCGTATCAGTTTAGCTTTTTGAAAATATTATTGCGTATGTCTGTTTTTTAAAAGAGCTAAAGTGTTACCAAAAATCTAAACTGCTACGAAAAAACAAAAAAATGTTGTTGACAAGATGGTGTGGCCGTGGCATGCTGCGGGCGCAACTTTCGGAAGGGGAACTTTCAGACTTTTGAGAGGAAGAAAACAAAATAACAATTATTATTGGTGGTGGTGCAGCACGTCTGCTGGAGTGCGCCCGCCTGTTTAGTTTTGACGTAAGTCTGACCAAAGGCCGTGGGCCACTTCAGAGCCCACGGCCTTTTTTTGTGCACATTTTAAGGCCCTGGGCTTAAAAGCCAGGGCCTTTTTTAATTTCCTGCGGGAGACTGGTTTTTTAAATTGCGGTGAAGAATCCAATGAACGCAATATATCCAACAAAAGCTGAGTTCGCAAGACTGGCGGCAGAGTCAAACTTGATCCCTGTTTATCGCGAAATCTTTGCCGACACAGAAACACCCATTAGCGTTTTCAAGAAAGTAGGCCAATCTTCATATA
>QMMV01000041.1 GCA_003647435.1 Deltaproteobacteria bacterium
GATCCAGCACTCTTCGTTGTCCATGGCGGAGCTGCCGCCCGAGACAATGGCCGTCGTCCGATTGACTACCTGGCCTTTGGCGTTCTTGTGGACAAAAGTGGCATCCCGGTCTCTCTTGATGCGCTTGGCAATCTCGGTCAGGGCCCAATCCCACGATACCTGCTTCCATTCGCTCGAATAAGGAGCCCTGTACATCGGTTCAAGCAGCCGGTTTTCATTTTCGGCCAGTTGAGAAAGAGAGGAACCCTTACTGCAGAGAGCGCCGCGGTTGATCACATGATCCGGATCACCCTCGATGTTGATTACGCGGCCGTCACCTTTCTTGCTGGTATGCACAATAGCGCCGCAACCCACTGCACAATAGGGGCAGATGGTGGTGGTTTCCTTGGCATACTTGGTCTTAAGCATCTGGGCGTGTGACCTCACCGGTGAAAGGTCAAACCCCAGACCACTTACAGCAAGCCCGGCAGCAGTGGCACCAGAGATCTGAATAAACTTTCTCCGTGTTACTTTCATGTAGCTTTCACCTTCCTTTCCGTTAATATTGGTTGCACTTTAAAACCCTTCAAATCTCACCCCCCCCTTAATTGAAATAGATACTCAATTAATTCAGTGAGTTATTATAGCTATGGCAATCTGCGATGTCAAGAAAAAAATGGCGAACAGCAAAAAACTAGGACACCGTTCGTGGGTTCGGGGTCCAAAGGTTCAGAGTTAACCGAAAACCCGCTTGCCAATGGCAGGCTTGCAAGCGAATTGGAAGCCTAACACACGGCAACGGCGTGCAGGCCTGAACCTTTATTCGTGGATGATGAATGAAAAAGGCATCAAGGAAACGATTTGAGGGCATCGAAGGTTTGCAATGGAGGGAGGAACGGGACCAAACCCAGCCACTTTGAAATCCTATTTTACAAGCAGTTACACCTGAGGTGTCCCTATTGTTGCAACCTCCGCAAATTATCCCTGGCAAACCGGATTTCCGGGTCAAGCTCTAAGGCGATCTGGTAATATTGGATGGCCAGGTCCTTTTGACCCATATCCCGATAATTGGAAGCGATATTGGCATAGTCTATGGCTGAACCGGGATTAAGATTGATGACTTTGTGGAAGCATTCTATGGCTTTTTCATGTTCTTTTAGCTTAAAGTAGCAAAATCCCATCAAGTTATAGATATCGGTTCTTTCATGATCATGGTCTTCTGCTTTTCGGAGAACCTCGATGGCCTCCCGGTATTGAGCCATTTCTTTCAAGCAAACCCCCGCATAAGAGTATATGCTTGCGATGTCTTCTTCTCTTGGATCAAGCTCCATGGCCTCCATGAAATATCTTAAGGCGTCTTTAGGCTCATTAATTGAAAGATGACATGAGCCTAAAAAGAACTTGATATAGTATTTGCCCGGCATAAAGCTGTCTATTTTTTGTAACTGGGCGATTGCCCATTCAGGCTTGCCATTTTCTGTTATCATCCTGGCTGAAAACATCCCAACGCTGGTTCCTGCAGCCCGTTCGCGAAAATGTGCCCCGGGGATAATGGTATAAAAGGCGGGGATTCGAAGCTCACTATGCATTATATCGACTACAATCACCTCCAGGCCGATTTGTGACAGAGCAGAAACACAATTTTCCACTTCAACCTTTATATTGTTATCAGAAAGGCGGGGCAGTTCTGTAATGTCGACCTCGCCGTTGCCATGGATAACGAAGTCGACATCCTCCAGTTTTTTGGGCTTTGGAAGGCCACTGGCCATATACTTTGAACATGTGTTAAAATCCCCTGCAAGCTGGGCCACTTCCGCAAGGGCGCGACCCAATGCCTTCTGCGGGTCCGGTGAAGTACCGGCCGTCCAGACGATCTCGCTGCGATCGGGAAAGGTAGATGGATCATAGGCAAGCGCCCCAACGGTCGGAATGCGGCAATCGAGAGAGAAATCCGACACAATCAGCCTGACACCGGCTTTCTTGTATTTGCCGATCATATCACGGACCACAGGATCGGTTATGGAAGAAATGTTCACTGTAGGCACACTGAGTTTGTTGCGGCTTATAATTGATGACACGTGCCTTTCTATAACCTCACAGATACCCTGGCAGAGTGCTTCTTCAGCACAATTGCCTGCCGATGGACCATTGTGTTCGTTGATTGCAAAAAACCAGTCAAAAGGGACGAGAACTTCTTCCTGCAGGGTCAGGTTGTAAGCCCATGTCCATTTTAGAGGGATTCTTGAGAAAACCTCCCGTGCCCTGTCCAGATCTTCAGAATCGTCGTGTACAGACAGAGCAATCGATTCAAAGGAAATTGCATGATCCTTGACATTCCGATATTCTTCAACCAGAAAGTTTTTCGGATTCTTGTAAAAACTAAAAAAACTGAACCTTTCAGCCAATTCCATAACTGCACTGGCCTCTGATTGCTCGGGCGTTGCCCCTTTTCCCATATATTTCCTGGTCCCGGTAACATCGCCTGCATCTTTGCCGCATATGCTGAAATATACCGGGATGCCAAGCCTGCCGTTATCAATCCTGACAGTTCCTTCGAGTATGTCGAGGTTCACGTTTTTCAGTCTCTCCCTGAACCTCCTCACTGTCTCTTCGGGGGGCAAAACCTTATCCTGGTCTAAAGTAGAGGTTTTAAAGGCGTCTTTCAAGACCACCTTACGCGATCGCTCTTTCATTCCGGCTCCCGTATACCCTTTTTACCCGGAAAAACGAAAATTGCTCAGGCTATCAGGTTCACGGTTCGCAGTCTGGGTCATCCATGCTGGTATAGAGTTCACTCTGGGCTTAGGTTAAAGACAACTTGTCGTATCGTATCAGTTTAGCTTTTTGAAAATATTATTGCGGACAGGCCATCCGATTGGAGACCATCTCAAACTCAGACAGTGAGCCAGTCTCCAATCGGATGGCCTGTCCGCTCCGTATGTCTGTTTTTTAAAAGAGCTCAAGTGTTACGTCGTATCGCAAGAATCGGAAGAACTTTAACATTTATCCAGGAATCAAATCTATGTTTCATCAATTTAACCTTGAACCGTGAACTTTGAACCTGAGCAGTTACAGAAAAGCTACATCATATCCTTATCGCTTTGTTCCACAGCCCGATCAATCTCGGCCTTCAACTGGGGAGGGATGCCTGGAATATCTACACTCAAAAAACCCCGCACTATGGTTGCGGTGGCTTCGTCTTCGCTCAGACCACGAGACATAAGATAGAGGATTTCGTCCTGGGCGATCTTTCCGACTGCTGCTTCGTGGGACATTTCAACCCCGTCTACCATACCTTCCAGCTCCGGTATGGCACGAATCGACCCCCCGTTGAGAATAAGACCACGGCACTCCAGATGGGCTTTCACGCCGGGAACCTGGCCGATCAAGTCTCCGCGAGCAATGATGTTGCCCCCGTTTGAGATCGCCCGGGAAATAATTTCTGCTCTCGTCTCCTCTCCTTCCAGGAAAATTCGCCCCCCCACATCCATTTCTGAACCAGGGCTGCTCACAAGGAGCGTATAAAAACGGGCAACCGCTCCTCTTCCAACCAAGTAGGCAGCAGGGTCAGTCTGGATAGATCTGACCGGTTTCATACAAATGTAATTGTTGATGAAAAGGCCCCCCTCTTCCACCCTTGCCGCCGATCTTGGCCGCACCATCATCTCTTCGGCCCAGTCATGGATCATGGTATAGGTGAGCCTGGCATCTTTTTTGACGAAAAACTCGGTTATACCGAGATGGAGCCCTCGCCTCAAGTGCGGCGCCGATGCGCATCCGGTGATAACGTGAAGTTCTGAGCCTTCTTCAGCAATAATAATGTTATGTACATCTTGGCTTAGTCCTTCGCTTTCCAGATACAAGCACGCCTGAACAGGATAGATAGTTTTGCTGCCGGGAACAGCCCTGATAACATAACCATTATGCAACTCCAGATGCGCCCTGGCTGTATACTTGTCCGTGTCCACCGGCACCAATTTACAGTAATAATCTTTGAGCCAGTCATATTCTTTTATGGCTTCCTTGATCGGCAGCACCTCGATGCCTTTCTGCCTTGAACATGCGTGAATCACGGATGTATCTTTTTGTAAGTAGGTGCCTGATCTGTCGGTTTCCCCTGCATCGATTCCGACCTGGATAATCCGATTTTTTTCAGTTTCAGATAAGCTGCCAAGATCTTTAACGTAACTATGGGGAACAGGCCCTGCCTCGTAGGCACCAAGATCAATGTCAGGCCCGATGGCTGCCTTCTTCTCTTTGGCCTGTGAGGCTTTCTCGTCTAAGTTGCGCATTTGACACATTCCTTATACCCAACGGAGCTGATAGTCTTAAAAATTTCACGGGGATGGCTCGTGCACTTCAAGATGCCGTTATATAGGACCTGTCCTTTGTCCGCTGTTACATAATCTAAGATAAAACCTGTGTGTGTGATAATCAAGCCCATCTTCTTTCGTTCTTTATGCCGATTCTTTTGCGTTTTTTGCGAGTTCACTCTGAAATCGCGCTGGAGTAACTGGCAGATGGTATTCCCCACAAGGGAGATATTTTCTAAATCGACGCCGGATTCCGGCTCGTCAAAGAGGAAGAGGTCAGGATTCTGTGCCGACAGTTGAAGCAATTCCGAACATTTTATCTCGCCGCCTGAAAAACCGTCATTGATATCCCGGTCGAGCAATTCGGAAAGGTTCATTCTCTTTGCAAGGGGCTCTACATCTATCTTCCCACCTGCACAGATTTCAACCATCTGCCTTGTCTTCACGCCATGAATCGTTGGAGGCCGCTGGTAAGACATACCGATACCGAGCTTTGCCCGTTCGTCAACTGTCATATGGGTGATGTCCTCTCCCTTAAATAAAATCTTGCCGCCGGTAATTCTGTACTGCGGATAGCCCATTATTGTCATCAGTAAAGATGTCTTGCCAGATCCATTCGGACCAAACAAAACATGGGTCTCACCGGGGCGAATCTTCAGATTGATGTGCTTTAAAATCTCTTTGTCTCCAAGCTTGACCTGCAGGTCTGTAATTTGTAGCATGTCTCCCTTTCTTCTCGATACGTACTGCTGACAATAACACGGGGTTAGACTCGCTGGCAGGGAAAAAGGGGGGCTGAAAGCATAAATGATATGGTGGAGCTGAGGGGGATCGAACCCCTGACCTCATGACTGCCAGTCATGCGCTCTCCCGTCTGAGCTACAGCCCCACTCGTTGCAAAGGCCTATGCTCTCGTTAGTATTGTATAACAACCTTTATGCGACGTGTCAATCCTGTTGAGAGAGTTTTCAGGACTTAGCGATCAAGCGCTCTAAATGGCTCAAAAAGTTCATAATGGCCGTTCTTATGCAAAGGTCTCCCAACATTTATAACCCGGAAAGTACCAGCTCTCACAAATAGCGCTATTTTTTTGATACCAGCTCGGTAAGCACGCCATAAGAACTCTTTGGGTGTATGAATGCAACCTGTTTGCCATGAGCACCCGCACGCGGTCTCTCGTCCACGAGCTTGATCCCTTGCCTTTTTAGTTCCTTGAGTGCGGCAGCCACGTCCTCAACTTCATAGGCTATGTGGTGAATTCCCTCTCCGTGCCTGGCTATAAATTTAGCAATCACCCCGTCCTCGGTAGTTGACTGAATCAACTCCAGGTTCACTTCCCCAACCGGCACAAAGGCAATCCTCATTTCTCCTAAAGTCTCCTCGTGGCCTGCTTTTATGCCAAGCGATTCTTCATAGAACCTCCTCGCTGCTTCCAGGTCACGGACAGCTATGCCGATATGATCAATCTTTTTCAGTTCCATAATACATCTCCTATCATGTTTCAGAAAGGCATCCTGAGGTCAACTGCCTACTAGACCTTATTCCTTGACAATCTGTGGGATCAACACTATATTTGGCGCAAGTTAACTCTCAAACAAGGTATGTGGGCATCAAACCATGCACCGTCAATTTTTCCGAACTGACAACCAGGTTCCACCTGAAGGCCACGCCATGATAGAAACATTCAAGGAGTTCGATGCAACCGAACTTTATTGCCCTAAATGTGGCCGGGCAGTTCCTGTGCGAAAACGCTTGCTCTTGATCCTCCCCGAAGGGGAAGAGTACGAATACCTGTGCTCAGTTTGCGGCACATCGGTCGGAACAAAGCTGGTCCGAGGGACAGAGCAGGTGCAGATAGTCATTTAGGTAGTACGCATCGTGCGCAGTTGCGCGAGTTCCCATATATAGTCATAGAGGTGTAAACCCTTACTTGCCGCAATGATCTCACCGTCTTCTACCCCGATTTCCGCGGCCATATATTCTTTTAAAAGCTGCAATGCCGCAAGGTTGGCAGGAAAACCGTTCCATAAATCCCATGACCTAAAATAGACCATAAAATGAAGTTTTCCGTAGCGGACACGCGTATCGACATGACGCAGGCAGGGAGGATCACCAAGGAAGATATCAGAGGGTATTGAAACCGACATAGCCGCCTGGTTAGTGCCATACCCTTTGGTCTTATACATCTTGATAACCTCTTCAATCTGGTTCACTGTGCGCCATTCAGTTGTTTTAACATCATCCCTCCTGGAGTCTCCATCCATAGCGACGAGATACGGCCAGCCGGCAAGCCGTTCTCCATATGTATAATCCTCATTTGGTTGTTTCTCGGGTGTCATTAAGTATGGTAGGTATTGTTCTATGTAACCTTCAGCTACTGGATTGGGTATGCCAAGAGATGGGGGGATTTCCGGGATCAGAGGTCTGACTGCGGGATATTTAATGTGAATCGTTATATAATCAAACTCGAGGCGTTTTTGACCCACGTAGCTACCGTGATCGATCAGATATTTATGCCCTTTATCCATAATCTCATATACGCATTGAAACCATGCATCAGGCAGATCCCGAGCTTCGATGAAAACTATTTGCATTATTCAAAAGCTTATATGTCTAATCGCTGTACGTCCAAGGCATTTTTCTCAATAAAATTGCGTCTCGGTTCAGCCTCCCCACCCATCAGCACAGTAAAGATATCGTGTGCCTCAAACAGATCTTCAACTCTAATATTGAGAAGTGTTCGCCGATCCGGGTCCATGGTAGTCTCCCAGAGTTGGGCAGGATTCATCTCGCCAAGACCTTTAAAGCGCTGAATAGAAATGCCCTTTTTTGCATCTCGCACAAGAAATGAAAGAAGTGCCTCTTTGCTATCTACAGAAATACATTCTTTGTCTTTCTGATAAACGAAAAATGGAGGTGTACCTTGCGATGACATTTTTCTCCAAAGCACAATCGCGCGTTGGAAATCTGGAGAAGAAATAAGTTGCCAACCAATCATAGCCTGCTTCGTTCCATTTCGCCCGTATTTCAGGATAAGCTCAAAAATATTATGCTCTTCATCCCTTACCAACTCAGCCTTACAGTCTCCATTTGAAACAAGGTCGCAGGCAAGGTCGTTCATACTATTTTTATCCTGAAGAAAATGCTTATCCTTTACATTTTTCCGAATTAGACTCTCTATGAGACACCTATTTAATCCACGGCGTTGAAGCCGATTCACAACCCTGTTGTAGTCTACCAAAGTACAAAGAAAAAGGTAGAGTTGGTCTTTTTCTAAAAACCTGCCACCATCTGTTGTCTTAACCTTATTTGCCTCGCATGTTCGCTTTATCAAAAAATCATCCAGGCCTGCTTCATCTTTGACATAAAGAGCATTTTTTCCTCTCCCTATCCTAAACAGCGGGGGTTGCGCGAGATACAGGTAACCCCGCTGAACGACATCTGGCATCATCCGATAAAAAAACGTCAAAAGAAGTGTACGGATGTGAGACCCATCAACATCCGCATCTGTCATAATGATGACCTTATGGTACCTTAATCTATCGATATTATACTCGTCCCGCCCTATACCGGTACCTAGGGCTGTAATCATTGTCCTGATTTCTTCACTCTTGAGCATCCTATCAAACCGTGCTTTCTCTACATTAAGTATCTTTCCCTTAAGTGGTAGCACCGCTTGGAATCGTCTATCTCTTGCCTGTTTCGCACTTCCGCCAGCCGAGTCACCTTCTACAATAAAGAGCTCTCTCCTGGCTGGATCGCTCTCTTGGCAATCTGCTAATTTACCAGGAAGTGACGCTTCTGTCAGGGCCCCTTTCCTCCTGGCTATATCCCTTGCATGTTTTGCCGCATCTCGCGCACGAGCTGCTTCTACCGCTTTAGTGAGAATCTTTTTCGCTACAGTGGGGTTCTCCTCAAGATAACTACCAAGTTTATCATTAACCAGCGTTTCAACTAATCCTTTAACTTCGCTATTGCCAAGTTTGGTCTTGGTTTGCCCTTCGAATTGCGGAGCCCTAAGTTTAATACTAATTACAGCAGTCAAACCTTCTCTGATATCCTCGCCGCTTAGTTTTTCCTGGAGGTTCTTAGGTATGTTACTACCAGATGCGTAATTATTGACACTACGAGTCAACCCAGATTTAAATCCGACCACATGCGACCCGCCTTCATGTGTGGCAATGTTATTGGCAAAAGAAAAGATCTTTTCAGCATAGCTATCGTTGTACTGTAGTGCTATCTCAATAAAAACACCTTCTTTTAACGCCTGCATGTAAATCGGTTTTTTATGTAGGAGAGTTCTCCCTTTGTTTAAATATTCTACGAATGAAACAATACCGCCTTTATAAAAGTACTCACGTCTCTTGTCGTCAGGCTCGTATTCAAAAATAATCCTAAGGCCTTTATTAAGAAAGGCCAGTTCCCTGAGGCGCTGAGATATTATATCAAAACTAAAATTGGTGGTCTCAAATATTTCCGGATCCGGTCGAAAATGTATTCTTGTTCCCGTTCTTTTAGTTTTGCCTATAATCCGGAGTGGACAGGTACTTTTTCCCCTTTCATAAGATTGATAGTATACTTTTCCACCTGAGCGGATTTCAACTTCCAGAAAACTCGATAAGGCATTTACCACAGATACACCAACACCGTGCAGTCCGCCGGATACTTTATAACTTTCGTGGTCAAACTTTCCACCAGCGTGCAGTTTTGTCATTACAACTTCTACAGCCGGTATTTTTTCTGTTCTGTGAATTCCTACAGGAATACCCCTTCCGTTATCATCAACCGTCACACTATTATCTGAGTGAATCAATACTTTGATGAGATTACAATACCCAGCCAAAGCTTCATCCACGCTATTGTCCACTACTTCATAGATCAGGTGGTGAAGGCCTTCTACGCCAACATTACCAATGTACATAGAAGGTGTTTTTCTTACTGCACTAAGACCCTCTAAAACCTTTATTTTATCAGCATCATATACAATTTCGCTAACTTCCATTTTGTATCCTCATAGGCATAATGAGACTTAAAAACCCTTTATCATCCTTTCCTTCAATGACAGATGGATTTATTTCATCGGTGAACTTTATTATAATCTCGTCGCTCTTCATTGCGTTAAGTGTTTCTATAAGATACCTTGGATTAAATCCGATATTAAGCTCATCACCAATAAACTCAGCCGCAATTACCTCTCTCGATTCCCCCACTTCGGGATTACTTATAGAACTTTCTATCCGATCTTTACTTATCTTAAAATGTACACCTTTATACCTATCAGAAGCAAGTATAGACATACGTTTTAGCATGGCTATAAAAGTGTCTCTATTTACCTTAAGTTCACTATGGCTTTCTTTCGGTATAACCATTTTATAATCGGGAAACTCTCCTTCAATCAACCTGACAATTAGATACTCATCTCCTTTTTTAACCACGTAATTACTGCCCTTACATCCAATATAGACTCCATCTCCTCCTTCTAAAAGTTTCAAAATCTCAACGACACCGGCCTTTGGTATAATAACACCTTTTTCGAGGGTAAAATCTCCATCTTTTGCCTGCCTGTACAAGGAATCGATTTTTGAAAGCCTGTGCCCGTCAGTCGAAACCATGCGTATCTTTCTATTGTCATCTTCCGATACTGTCTCGAAGTAGATTCCAGACAGTTGTGTGCGTCCTTCGTCGGTAGATACAGCATAGATGGTTTTTTCGATCATTTCTTTGAGTATATCCGCATCAATTTTAAACAACGGAACACCTTCTATATCCGGAAGGTCTGGAAAATCACTGGTTTCCATACCGACTATATTGTATTCAAGTTCTTTGTTTGTAATTTGTATCCATTTATTTTCCAGTTCTTTTACCGTAACTGTATCACTTGGAAAGTTTCTTATTATTTCGTATAATTTCCTTGACGGAACTAATGTTGCTCCTTCCTGCTCGATTTCAGCTTTATAGTTACCTTTAAAAGCGATTTCAAGGTCGGTTGCAGCCAATGAAAGAGTCGACTGTTCAGCATACTGTTCAATAGAAAGAAGGACATTTGATGTAACTGCAAGGTTGCTCTTTTTTCCTGTAAGACCTTGTACCTTTGATAATCCATCTAAAAAAGTTTCTTTCTTGATCTTAAATTTCATGGTTAACTCCTTTTATTCTCTATTTAAAAAATAGTATTTATAATAATGA
>QMMV01000042.1 GCA_003647435.1 Deltaproteobacteria bacterium
AGGTATTGAGGTTGTGGGGCAGGATCATGAAAAGAGTACCGGGATCTCATATGGTCTTTTCTTTCAGGCATTCACAATCGGAATATGTGCAAGCCCGCATCCGGGGATATCTTGGCGTATCCCAGGAGCGCATCCATTTCCTGCCGCAAACAGCAACAGAAGAGGAACACCGGGCCAGATATCTGATCGGCGACTTAGCCCTTGACCCATTTCCTTACAGCGGAACAACCACCTCCTGGGAGGCCCTTTCCCAGGGGGTGCCGGTGATCACGCTGAGAGGTGTGAGGCATGTAGAGAGAACTACATGGAGCCTCCTGGCCAAGCTGGGACTGGGATATCTGGCTGCGGAGGATGAGGCATCTTACGAAAAAAAGGTCGTGACTATGGCACGGGATGCAGACCACCTCGCTGAAGTGAAAAGAGATGTGAAACGTTCTGTAAGGGACGCAATCGCAAAAGGCAACAGGGATTATGTAAGGGAGCTGGAGACCTGTTTGCTTGATATATGGAAGCGTTATTTGAAGATGCATAAGGGATGCTAACTGCACATCCCCCGGCCCGCAGAAGATAGAGGCCAGAGTAAGTTTCAATCCCCTCCCGGCTCCCCTTTGAGGGAAGATCCGGGAGGGGATTTTTTCTGGATACGAAAAATTGCTAAAGTTTCCCCCCCCAGCCTTCCGATAGAGATATCAAAATAAGGTGACGATCAAACCTGAGGGAAAGGGGGGATGAAAAAAAAGAGGCAGAGAAGCAGGCCATGTTTTCAAGATGGCTTCAGTCAGAAACCTTAAAACCAGTTGGCAGGGAAGCCAATAAAACAAATGTCAGATGTCAGGGATCATGAGCAGATGACCCCGGTGAAATAAAACTCGATTTCCCCGGACAGGCAATTGACCATTGACGAACGACAACAAATTCAATCAAGGAGGAATGAATTATGGGACTTAGAATTCAAACCAATGTTGCGGCATTAAACGCACACAGGCAGTTAGGTATTTCAGATGCGAATCTGAGCAAATCTTTGGAAAGACTTTCTTCCGGCTACCGAATCAACAAGGCGGCAGATGATGCCGCCGGTTTGGCTATTGCCGGTAAATTGAGGGTTAACGTCAAGAGTTATGTAAAAGCATCGGAGAATACTGCCCAGGCTATTGCCATGGTTCAGGTGGCTGAAGGCGCCATGGACCAGATCGAAAACATCGTAAACCGTCTGAAGGAACTCGCCACCCAGGCTGCTTCTGCAAACACGGATACTGACGGACGAAGCAGGCTTAATGATGAATTCACAACATTGAAGAACGAAATTGACCGGATTGCCAACTCCACCAAATATGGCGGAACAGATCTGATTCATGGAACCTTTGGGGCCAAAGTGGACGACATGACGAGCAATGTTGCGAGTAAGGGTATTGCCGGCACAAGCAGCATAGACGTCTCCGCGCACATTGGTGATTCGGATGCGGCATTTACCATTCACGATACGGCTGACAACACAATAACCCTGACAAATGGTACCATCACTCAAACGGTTACTCTTTCCGATACAGGCGCTCAGACGATCAACTTTGACAAATTAGGGGTAAAGGTCACGGTGGACAATGCGTATGACGATAATAGTGAGCTCAACAATGTAGCCTTTACCTGCACCAACGACACCCAGTACATCCAGGTGGGGACCACAAATGACTCCAATGACTACATTGCCATGACCATGGGCAACATGGATACAGACCAAAACTATGGTGGTGGCAGTGCACTCAGTGGCTGGTCTATTTCAACTGTGACAGCCGCACAGAACGCCCTCAATAGTATAGATGCGGCTATCGCATACGTTGCCCAGAAACGTGGTGACCTCGGTGCCATCCAGAACAGGCTCGGTTATGCAGCGGCCAACCTTGCCACCACCATAGAAAATACCCAGGCGGCTGAATCGACGATCCGCGATGTGGACATGGCAGCCGAGATGACAAGCTTTACCAAGAACCAGATCCTGCTCCAGGCCGGTACTGCCATGCTCGCTCAGGCGAATATGGCACCGCAGCAGGTACTGGCTCTGTTCGGCTAATAAAATCCTGCTTGCAGGATTTTATGAAACGCAGTTTCGCTGCTTAAAACCGAACGTGCACTGAAACCCTGACCAAAAACCCCGCTTCTTCTTAGAAGCGGGGTTTTTTGATCTCAAGTTTCGGGCAAATTTTTCCGATAGTTATATACAGATTGGGCAGCGTTTTCCACTTCCTTGAAAGGAATGAAATATGTCGCTTAGCACAAACCTTATATCGGGCCTTTCAAGCGGGTTTGACTGGCGGACGATGATAGACCAATTGATCGCCATTGATCATCGTCGTGTTGATCTGGTTGAGGATAGAAAGAGTGAATACGAATCGAAACTTTCTGAGTGGCAATCTTTTAATACCAAGCTCCTTTCCCTGAAAACGGCCGCAGAAGAGCTGAAAGATAGTGAAGATTTCTATCTTTATACTTCGAATATGACGACCGACAGCAGCACCGTCGAGGGGGAGGATTTAATTTCGGTTTCTACCGGCACCAGCGCTGTTGAAGGCTCCTACACGGTTAAGGTGACCAACCTTGCGCAGTCACAAAAACTTTCTTCCAATCCATTTTCCAGCAAGACATCTGAGCTGGGGAGTTCTTATGCCGGGGACATTCTTATTAACGGCAATGTATTGACCATCAATGCCAGCGATTCCCTAATTGATGTGTGCTCCAGTATCAACAGCCTCAACACGGGAACAGACCCCTCCGGTGTGACAGCCACGGTCGTCACTTACGGGACTGATGATTACAGACTTATCTTGACAAGCGATGACACCGGCACAGACGGTATAAGTCTGTTGAACGGAGCGTCAACGAACCTGGTACAGAGGTTCGGATGGAAAGATAATGAGACGGCTGTCATCAAGAATTCAATAACTAACGGTGCCCAGAGCGACCGCTTTGCCAGGCCCAACGAGGCCGTCAAGACACTTTTAGGGCTTTCCACGGGAGAGGCGTCTACAGGCACCCTCACAATAGCAGGCACCGCGGTTACGATCAATCTTTCTACCATGTCGCTAAATGATATTAAAGATGCAATTAATGATGCAGCCATAACCGGTGTTACGGCCTCCGTCATTTCCCAGACCGAGGATGGGACAACCTACTACCGCCTACAGATCGACGGGACCCAGACATTTGTGGATGAAAAGAATATTCTGAACACACTCGGCATCCTTGACCACAACAGTACTGATGTCACGGGAGTGGTCTCGGGAAATTCCATGACCTCGGAAGGCGCATACATAACATCGACTACACTCCTTACAGATATTGACGGCTACAACACCTTTACAACAGGTGATTATATAAGACTGAGCGGGACTGATACCTCCGGGGGGACTGTTGGAGGGGCAACCGGGTATGTCGATTTTTCGATAACAACTTCCACCACTGTGCAGGACCTTCTGGCTGAAATTGAAACCCAATATGGAAACGTGCTTGCCTACGTCACCTCTGACGGCAAGATCAGGGTTGATGATCTCACAGGGGGGGCTAATCTTGTCGTGAACCTTGCCGACAATATCCAGGATGCCGGCTCATCCCTCGAATTTGTAGATGGAGACGGGAATTTTGCAAGCGCCCCTGTAAGAAAAAGGGAGATCGTTGCGGGCGAGGATGCAATCCTTGAAGTAGACGGAGTGCAGGTAACAAATTCGGATAACACCATTGACGATATTATCCCGGGGGTTACCCTCAATTTAATTAAAGAGGACCCCTCAACCACCGTCACCCTCAATATCGTCCATGACATAGATACCATAAAGGGGAAGATCCTGGACTTCGTAGACAAATATAACACTGCAATGTCATATATCAACACCCAGTTTTCCTATGACGAGGAGGCAGAGACAACCGGGGGTGTCCTATTTGGAGACGGGACGCTTTCCTCAGTCAAGTCCGATCTGACATCTACCCTTAACCAGAGCATATGGGGCGTAGACAACGATTTTTCCAGCCTGAGCCTGATCGGGATCGAGAATGAGCGGAATGCCGATGATGAATGGACATTGAGTGTGGATGAGAGCAAGTTGACCGGGTACCTCCAGACCAACTTCAATGATGTCATGTCCCTCTTTGTGGGGCAGGGCATTACTTCGACCAGTGCATTGACTTACATAGGTCATACAAGAGATTCAGAGGCCGGGGAATATACGGTACATGTGTACAGGGCCGCTACCCGGGGCACGGAAACCGGCAATGTAGACCTTTCCGCAGGCGGAGCCGCCGACACACTCACGATAACCCAGGGCAACAGCACCGCCACTATTAGCATAACCTCTGGCATGGAACTGGCAGATATCGAGAATGCGATCAATACAGAGCTCGACACGGAATACACGGAGACACTGGTCGGGGACGAGCAGCTATATTCCGACAATACCCAGACCAACGCGATTACCTCTGAAACCACGTGGAACAATGTTTACGATAGTACCGGCACGCAGTTGAATTTCAGCAACAATGACGTGATCTCGTTTTCAGGAACCGATCGGAGCGGGGGCACAGTATCCGGAAGCTACACCATTAGTGATGTCACCACGGACAACGTGCAGGGACTTCTCTCCGCCATAGAAGACGCTTTTTCAAGTGAGGTTGCCGCATCCGTTGACACGTCCGGCAGGATTGTCATAACCGACAAGTATGGAGGCTATAGTCAGCTTTCCATTTCTTCTATAAGTCATCCCACAGAAGGTGCATTCTTCGGAACTGTGGATGTAACCGCCGGCGCCGGGGACGGCAGCCAGGAGGGCAGATACGCCATGGCAATCACAGCCACGGATGACGGTAACGGCCATCTTGTCCTCAGGAGCGATGATTACGGCAGCACAGGTTTTACTATATCGCAGGACACGAGCGACGGTAACTACGACCATATCATCTACACCACAACCGCAAATACAACCGGCACATCAAGCGGCAATGTTTTTATTGACGGCTCCACCACATGGAATGATGTGTACGGCGCCAACGTCGCAAACAACGATACAATTACGATCTCCGGAATGGCACGTGACGGAATCACCCCTATCAGCGGCACCTATACCATTACGGATATTACCACTGACACGATAGACGGATTGTTGACCGCAATTGAAACTGCTTACAGTGCCCAGGGTACAACGGTTGATGCGTTTGTCCGTGACGGCAAGATCTATGTTGAGGATACTACGGCCGGGTCTTCATCTATTTCCCTGACCCTCACGCCCAATAACGAGGGCGGTGGCAGCTTGGCCCTTGGGACCTTCGACCGGACAACGGAGAGGGACCTGGATCTCGGGCTGGTAAACGGTACAGTAACGGGCCAGGATGTGGCCGGCACCATTAACGGGGAATCTGCAACCGGTTCCGGGCAGGTCCTGACCGGAGATGAGGGCAATGCAAACACGGATGGATTGTCGATAAGATATAAGGGAACGACCAATAATACGGATGTAGGCACAATAAAGTTGACTATCGGCATGGCAGAGCTCTTCGAGCGAATATTATATAACATGACTGATTCAACTTCGGACGGCTATGTTGCCTTCAAGCAGGATTCCCTTCAAGATACTATCAACGACCTGGAAACCCAGATCACTGAGATGGAGGAACGACTTGATCAGAAGATGGAGATGATGATCAACCGGTTTGTGGCGATGGAACTCGCCCTGGCCAGGCTGCAGAACCAGAGCTCCTGGCTGACCGGGCAGATCAATGCCGCCGACAGTGCATGGGGGTGGTAGGTAGTAGGCAGTAGGGAGTAGGGAGTAGGCAAGCTGGCACAACCGGCTAAACGAATAACCAAAACTAAAGGAGGATGTATTAATGTACGGAAACGGAATCAAGGCTTATCAAAAAACCGACGTAATTACGGCAGACCCGAAGCGGTTAGTCATCATGTGCTACGAAGAGGCGATCAGGAGCCTCAAGGTTGCCAAGGGAAAATATTTGTCTGGCGAATATGAAGCCAAGGCGAAGGCGATACAAAAAGCGCAGGATATCATAACTGAACTTTTATGTGCGCTGGATTTTGAAAAAGGCGGCAGGATCGCCAAGAACCTGGAGGCCCTTTACAATTACATGATGCGCCGTATCTTGGCTGCAGACGTAAATGCAGACGTAAAAGGCCTTGACGAAGTGGCCGGGATGCTGCAGGAACTAAGAGATGCCTGGCAAGAGGTTTTTTATGGGAATAGAGAAGCTGTGCCGAAAGTAACGCCGCAGTTGTCTGAACCAGGGACCGGAAAGGTTCCATCTCCAATGTACGGATAGCGAGATGATAATGGAAATTGAAGAGACTGTTAGAAAATATTGTGTGCATTTAAAGGAAAAGATTCGGCTTTTGAACAGCTTTAAAAAGGCTACCGTAAACATTAAGGAGGCCCTTGAGTGCAGAGATATCCCGCTCCTGGATCATTACTTAAAAGAACGCAACGGCATTATAGGCAAAATCGAACAGGTCGATAAAAAACTTAACAGGATCATCGGGATAGCGGGTTTTTCAATGGGGAAACTATCCCGTGAGGCCAAGAGCTTGCTCGGGGGCTATTTTGACCAGATCAGGACACTCCTGGAATCGCTTTCTGATGTGGACAGAGATTGCTTGAGTCTGGCCCGGGTCGAATATGATTGCATCAAATCCGAGATACTTAAGACACAACAAGGGCGGCATACTGTCACGCAATACAGGCCAAAATCAGGTCAAAGTGCAAGGTTGTTGGATATAAAGAGGGTTTGATATCATGATGCTTGAGGCGGTTTCTCCCAAAAAGGTGCAGGTACCCACGCAGGCTTTCGGCGAGCCAAAGCCAGACGCTGCAGGGCCGCCCGCCGAAAGGAAGAAACAAGAGGACAAACCAGACGTCAAACTACTTCAGCAAGTCGTCGAGGTTGCGCAGAAATACCTATCTGCACGGGAGATTGGACTCAAGTTCTCGGTTCATCAAGAGACCGGCCGAATCAAGGTCACAGTGCTCGATGAGGAGACGGGAGAAACAATCCGCGAGGTTCCGCCCCAGGGTGTTTTAGACCTGCTGGCAAAGATTGAGGAAATGATAGGTATCCTCTTCGATCAGAAAGTATAATAAATCCTTCCTCCTGCTGCCTATCGAATCACACGTTAACTACTCAGGTATCTTTTCACGTATCAGTTTAGCTTTTTGAAAATATTATTGCGGACAGGCCATCCGATTGGAGACCGTTTCAAACTCAGACAGTGAGCCAGTCTCCAATCGGATGGCCTGTCCGCTCCGTATGTCTGTTTTTTTAAAGAGCTAAAGTGTTACCCAGGATCGTATGTGAATACCTTGGCAACTACATTATAAGTACATTAAATGTGTTGGGAAAACTGCCGTGTTGAAGAACCCGCCGCCGCTCACCTCAACAGAGGCTATTGACTAATTATCTCGTATGAATTATTACCCGAATTGAGCGATCTTTGACCTAATTTGCTCTGAGCTTGTTGATGTATCAGGATATTTGGGGAATCGGCTTGGAAGCCAGTACCCTTGCGCCGATGTGTCGTGCCCGCCCCTCCGTTCGCTGGGGTAGGTTCTTCGCGGGCATGACAAAAAGGAAATTAATGTGCAACAATCGCCCAATTCGGGAGATAACCTGCAGGTGAGTATGGATAGAGGTCTTGCCTGGAAACTGCAGATAGCCTTATTGATTCTGTTGCTTGCCCCCTGCCGGGTGAATGCCTTTGAACGTTATGCAAGGATTAAAAAGTACGACCCGTATTTTGTCAAGTATTCAAAAAGGTTTTTCGGCCCGGCCTTTGATTGGCGCAACTTTAAGGCACAGGCTATTGCAGAATCAGGACTGAGGCCTGATGCAAGATCAAAGGTTGGTGCAGGTGGTCTAATGCAGATTATGCCGGCGACTTTCAAAGAGATTTCAAAGAAATGTCCGTACATCAAGGGGAGCCGCTTTCATCCCCGCTGGAACATAGCCGCCGGAATCTACTATGATCGCCAGTTGTGGAAAACATGGAGGGCAAGACGACCTTTTGAAGATCGATTAGCTTTTATGTTCGGCTCTTTCAATGCAGGAAAAATGAATGTGATAAAGGCACAAAAACTTGCGCATAAAAAGGGTTTGAACCCGAACCTGTGGCGGTCGGTGAAGTCTACGCTGCCGAGGGTGACCGGGAGGCGGAGCAGAGAAACAATTGCCTACGTGGACAAAATCAACCGGATTAAGGGGGTATTGAGATAATGGAGTTTACCATCATGCTGCTCAATTTTGTCTACGCTGTTGGCGGTGCAGTGCTGGCGCTGTTGTTCATGATTGTAGGCTACCGGTTTTTTGATAAGATCACCCCATTCGATACTTCGAAGGAACTTGGGGGAGGAAATGTAGCCGTTGGCGTTGTAATAGGCGCCATATTCGTTGGCCTCGGCATTGCCATAGGCCTGGTGATAGGAATGGGGCTCAATTGAATGTAAGTATTCTGGGCCAGGAGCCAGAATTCAGAGGGCAGAAAGGTGAGATCTGTTTTGAATATTCAGGATATAGTTTATTTCGTCTTCCCACGCAGAGCATCGGAACCAGAGGCCCGCACCTAAGGCGGTGCAATTCACTCTCTTGCTGAGTGGGAACAACTTCTCTTCGGGATTCTGACTCCTGGCTTCTGACTCATGGGTGGTTCCGGCATAATCAGCTAAGCCTGGCCCTGGACATATTTTTCCGCCAATTCTACGTCTTTTCTGCTTCCGATGAAAAGTGGCACCCGCTGATGAAGCTCTTCCGGTTCTATCTCCAGGATTGGTTTTTCCCCTGTGCTGGCGTAACCTCCGGCCTCTTTTACGACGAAGGCGAGGGGGTTTGCCTCGCACATCAGGCGGAGTTTGCCATGCGGCTTTTTAGGGTCTCTGGTATCTGCCGGATACATAAAGATACCACCCTTTAGAAGATTGCGGTGGAAGTCCGAGACCAATGAGCCGATGTAGCGGGCGGTATAAGCGGGTTTGGTATCAGGAGACTTGAAATGATCAACCAACCGCCTTACGCCGTCAGTCCAGTAATTGTAATAGCTTTCGTTTACACTGAATATCTTACCGCGTTCCGGAATCCTGATGTCTTCATGAGAAAGCAAAAACTCTCCAATTCCCGGAAAAAGCGTAAAACCGTGAACACCCTTGCCTGTGGTATAAACCATCATAGTGCTTGAGCCGTAAATAAAATAACCCGCTGCTACCTGCTTGTGGCCGGCTTGCAAGACATCGGTCAAGGTGCCGTCCTCTTCACCCTCGGTTATCCGTCTGTAGATCCCAAAAATCGTACCTATGCTTACATTAACATCGATGTTGGATGAGCCGTCCAGGGGATCGAAGATGAGGACATATTTTCCCTTTGGATAGTTTGCCGGGATATGAATGATGTCCGCGTTTTCTTCAGATGCCATTGCGCAGAGCTGACCGATGTGGCTCATCCGCTGTATGATGGTATGGTTTGCAAAATCGTCCAGTTTCTGGACTTCTTCATCCTGGATGTTTCTGTGGCCGGCGTATCCTAAGATATCTGCAATCCCCGCCTTGTTGACCTCTCTTGAGATGATCTTTGCCGCTACGATCAGCTCTGAAATCAGTTGTGTAAAAGCTCCAGTAGCCTCAGGGCTTTCCCGCTGTTGTTTCAGGATATGCTCGGTAACCGTCATGCCAATAGATGATTTCATAGTTGCCCTCCGTATTCACTTTCGGCTTATGTTGGTTGACTTTATAAACGTTTCAGATAGGATATCAGAATGCCAGGCAGTTGAGTGGCTGACCGAAAAGTTTTTTCGGTCAGAAATTCGAAATCCGAAGCACGTCTCTTTTCAAGGCGTGAGCGGCAAATTCGAAACAATAACAAAAATACGAATGTGCAATGACGACAACATCATATTCCCGATGTGTCAGTTTAGATCACTTTGTCATTTGGTATTCGCACTTGTTTGGGGTCATTGCCTTGAAAAGATCGCGAATTTCGCATTTTGGTATTCGGGTTTTTCCCAAACGGACTTTTGCGTTCAAGTGTTCTCTGAATCAAAAGCAGTTTTTGTAACACTTTAGCTCTTTTAAAAAAACAGACATACGGAGCGGACAGGCCATCCGATTGGAGACCGTCTCAAACTCAGACAGTGAGCCAGTCTCCAATCGGAT
>QMMV01000043.1 GCA_003647435.1 Deltaproteobacteria bacterium
TACTGAACGTCGTAAACGTTTATAAATCTTTCACAACAAACAGCAGCCGAGTCGATGTGTTGAAAGGCGTGAGCCTTAAGATAGATAAAGGTGAAATGGTTGCCATAGTGGGGGCATCGGGGGTGGGCAAGTCAACCCTGTTACATATACTTGGAACCCTTGAGCGACCCGACTCCGGGGAGGTAATCTATCAAGGAGAAAACGTTTTTCAATACAGTAATGAAAGACTGGCATCTTTTCGTAATAAGAGCATCGGCTTTGTGTTTCAGGCCCATCATCTGCTCCACGAGTTTAATGCGCTCGAAAATACCATGATGCCGTGCTTGATCAACGGGATGGATGTAAAGGCGGCCTCCGAGCGGGCTGAAGCGATCCTGGTGCGCGTGGGGTTGAAGCATCGACTCAAACACCAGGTTGGAGAATTATCCGGGGGAGAACAACAAAGGGTTGCCGTAGCCAGGGCTTTAGTATTAAAACCATCCATCCTGCTGGCAGATGAGCCTACCGGGAACGTTGATACCAGAACGGCTGAAAGAATCCACGATCTCCTGGTTTCCTTGAACCGGGACGATGGTATTACCATGGTGATTGTAACCCACAATCTGAAGTTGGCAGAAAGACTGCCGCGCCGATTGACATTACTTGATGGAAAGGCATTGGAAATCTGAAATGAACATGTTTAAGCAATGTTTTTGTGCTGTTGCACTTTTGATGCTGTGTTCCACAAGCGTTGCCGGCAAGGAGGCTTTGGAAGTCATTGTTCTTCCTTTCGAGATAAATGCCCCTGAAGGGATCGAGTCTTTAAGGAATCAGATTACAAGTCTTGTTGCAAAGCAGCTGAAGGACGAGGGCGCCATAGTTCTTGAGGCCCCTTTGAAGTTGCCCGGGAAAAGAAAAGAACAAGGCCTGAAGGGCTTGCGCAGATTAGGGGTTGAGGCCGGCGCCGACTTTGTTGTTTGGGGCAGTTTTACGCAGATTGGTAAACGTTACAGCTTGGATGCCAAGGTACTGGAATCGTATGCCACCACCCCTCCCCAGATTATTTATGTCGAAGGGAAAGGCGCTGAAAACCTCATCAATTCCGTTCTGCAGCTCAGCCGAGATATCGGAATAAAAATATTTAAGAAGGAGATAGTGGCAGAGGTTGTTATCACCGGGAACAAACGCATAGAGGCAGAGGCTATCAAGAGGGTCATCAAGAGCAAGAAAGGAGATATCTACTCAGCAAAGCATGTCCGGGATGACGTTAAATCGATTTATAAGATGGGCTATTTTGGCGATGTGCGTGTAGAGGCAACCTCCACACCCCAAGGCAAGGTATTAACTTTTCAGGTTAAAGAAAGGGAAACAATACGCAACATCGCTCTCGCCGGCAACAAGAAGTTTGACGATGAGAAAATCAGGGGTCTTATCACCGCAAGATCAGGTTCGATACTAAATATCAATGTAATTCAACATGACCTGAAGGAGATAGAAAAGCTTTACAAGGAAAAAGGTTACCACCATGCGAAGGTGACATACGAGATTAAGCCGGTGGCGAAAAATCGCGCTGACATAAGGTTTCTGATAGAAGAAGGGGAAAAGGTCGTTATCAAGAAGATATCTTTCGACGGAAATAATGCGTACAGTGATAATAAGTTGAAGGATCTTATGAAGACGAAAGAAAAGGGGTTCTTTTCGTGGTTTACTTCATCAGGTGATCTTGATCCTGAAGTCCTGGATCGAGATATATCGAAAATAGCCGCCTATTACCATAATCATGGATATATTCACGCAAAAGTCGGTGAGCCAGAACTAACTTATAAGAACAACTGGATATACATCACTATTAAGGTAGAAGAAGGGCCGCGGTTTACAGTCGGCAAGGTCGAGCTTGAAGGAGATCTGATCCGCCCGAAAGAGGAATTACTGAAGAGCGTAAAAATTCGCAAGGAACGGATATACAACCGTGAAGTAATACGCAGGGATATCTTAATCCTGGGTGACATTTACTCCGATGCAGGCTATGCCTATGCAGAGATATCGCCGCGTATACATGAAGATACGAAGAGATCCCAAGCTGATATCACTTATGTGATAAAGAAGGGGCCACCTGTCTATTTTGAAAGGATTATAATTTCGGGCAACACAAAAACACGTGACAAAGTAATCCGCAGAGAACTCAAGGTGTACGAGCATGAGCTCTTCAGCGGAAAACGTTTAAAGGAGGGTACACGTAACCTTTACCGGCTCGACTTCTTTGAAGACATCAAAGTGAACACCACAAAGGGAAGCGCCGATGACAAGATGATTCTCAAGGTGAATGTGAAGGAAAAGCCGACCGGTGCCTTCAGTTTTGGGGGCGGATACAGTTCTGTGGATCACATGTTTGCCATGGGTTCCGTGTCCCAGAAAAACCTGTTTGGACGGGGCCAGATCCTGGCGCTTAAGGCCCAGCTCGGCAGCAGAACCACGAATTATACCTTCAGCTTCACCGAACCGTGGCTTTTTGATATTCCCCTTTCAGCAGGCTTTGATCTTTACAATACCACCAGAGACTACGACACTTATGACAAGGATAGCTTTGGCGGCGCTATCCGGTTAGGATATCCGATTTTTAACTACACACGCGCATCTTTTGCTTACAATTACGAGAAGGCCGATATCAAGAACCTGACCGATGATGTATCACATTGGATCAGGGATATGGAGGGAGAAAACACCAGCCACACCATAACAGGCATGCTGCGGCGGGATTCGAGAGACCGGATTTTCAGCCCCACTGAAGGCTCCGATAACAGCGTTGTGGTCAAACACGCGGGGTCTCCCATGGGCGGAGACATTGGTTTTACCAGATATGTTGTGGAATCCGGTTGGTATATTCCGCTTTTCTGGAGTACGGTAGGCTTTCTACATGGGCGGACTGGTTTCATACATGGAGATTCTACCGGGAAGATGCCTTTGTGGGAGCGTTTCTACCTGGGTGGAATGAACTCCGTACGCGGTTACGACTGGCGGGATATCGGTCCTAAAGATCCGGCAACAGGTGATAAAATAGGCGGGAACAAGATGCTGCAGTTTAATCTGGAATTCATCTTTCCGATTGTAAAAAAATCAGGTTTCAAGGGAGTCCTTTTCTACGATACCGGAAATGCATATAACAATAGAGAGGATATGAAGCTGGGGGAACTCCGACAGAGCACGGGCTTCGGTTTTCGGTGGTACTCCCCCATAGGCCCGATACGCCTGGAATATGGTTATATCTTAGACGATAAAGAAGGTCAAAAAGGTCAAGGAGGCTGGGAGTTTACGCTGGGGGCAGCGTTTTAGAACAGTAGGGAGTAGGGAGCTGAAAGCTAAAAACTGACAACGGACAGCGAACCGATGAAAAATGGACAAAGGGGGGTTTCCCATGGGCATGCGTAAGGTAGCTTTGATGTTGATATTCTGCCTTGTCGGCTTCAGTGGAAGTGCTTCCGGGGCCGAGGTGGCAAAAATAGGAATTGTGGATTTCCAGAAGGTAATCGATGAATCCAATGTTGGCAAGAGATCGGCCGCTCAGATCAAGGCTCAGGGCAAGAAGATGGAGCAAATCTTGAAGGAAAAAGAAGCGGAACTTCAAGAGCTCAAAAAGACATTGGAGCAGAAGGCTCTGGTCATGAGCCGCGAGTCGCGCGAGGAAAAAGAACGCCAACTGCGAATCAAGACCAACGATTTCAGGTCCTTGAAGAGGCACTACATGGATAACTTAAAAGATTTAAACCTTAAGCTTTCAGACCGTATCAAAAAAGACGTTTTTGACATAGTTGAAGAAATCGGAAAGCGTGAAGGTTACCTGTTGATACTGGAACGCCGGTTTGGTGGAGTTGTGTATGCCCCCAATGCCATTGATATTACGAGCAAGGTCATACAACGGTACAACGCCCTGGATGCAAAACGGAAAGAGAAGGAAAAACCATCTTCTTGAAAAAGCTTTTTTAGTATCAGGTTGGCTCTTTCAACATGTCTGTTTCTTTGAAAGGGCCCAGGTGATACTTTTTTCAAATTCTGAGCTTTGACGGAATTTATGCACAATGGAATTACCCGTACGAAAGATTGCCGAGATCGTCAACGGCGAAGTCATCGGGGATGGTGATTTCATCATTCGGGATGTCGCTCCTTTTGACGACGCCGGCCCTTATGATATAACCTTTGCCGTGTCCCCCGGCTACAAGAAACGGCTCGAGGAAACCGCTGCCGCTGCAGTTATCGTCACCCCTGACGTTTCCAAATCTGAAAAAATCCTTGTACGGGTTGAAAATCCTTATTTGGCTTTGGCCAGGGTTTCTGAGCTGTTTTGCGAAGTTCCTCGGCCCGTGCCGGGTATCAGCCGGCAGGCATCGGTAGGTAAGAATTTCAGGCATGGAAAGGAAATCTCCGTCTATCCCGGAGTCTTTATTGGAGATGATGTGATCCTCGGCAGCCGCGTTGTTTTGTACCCCGGAGTAATGATAGGGAATGGGGTAACGATAGGTGACGATGTTGTCGTGCATCCGAATGTATCCATCCTCGAGCGCTGCCAGGTCGGCAATAGGGTGATAATCCAGGCGGGCTCCGTGATTGGAAGCGACGGCTTCGGGTATGCATCGGACGGGGACCGCTACTATAAGATCCCCCAAAGAGGTATTGTTCGCATCGATGACGATGTGGAAATCGGAGCCTGTAACACTATCGACAGGGCCACGTTTGGGCAGACCTGGATCAAAAGGGGTGTCAAGACGGATAATCTGGTGCATATCGCACACAATGTGGTCGTGGGTGAAGATACGGTACTGGTTGCTCAGGTGGGCATATCTGGAAGTGTAACGATCGGCAACCACGCAATTCTTGCCGGACAAGCAGGCGTGGCACAACATGTGAAAATCGGGAACCGGGCAACCGTGGGTCCCCAGTCGGGGATCACCAAATCTGTCCCGGATGGTCAGGTTGTCTCTGGCACCCCGGGAATGCCGCATCGACTCTGGCTGAAAATTTCCAACATTATTCCGAAGCTTCCGGACATAAATAAAAAGATAAGAAAGCTTGAAAAACGAATCGAGAAACTTGAAAAAAGGCAAAAGAGTGAACCTGAATCACCCGGAGGAGGGCAAACGTGAAAACGATATTTGATATTGCCAAAATCATGGAGTTTCTGCCTCACCGGTATCCATTTATTCTGGTCGACCGCATCGTTGACCTGGTTCCGGGAAAACGTATTGTGGGTCTGAAAAATGTGACAATCAACGAGCCATTCTTCCAGGGGCATTTCCCTGGAACGCCTGTCATGCCCGGGGTTTTGATTGTTGAAGCAATGGCGCAGGTGGGGGGAATCCTTGCCTATAGTTCTCGCGGCGATGACAGAAACAAACAACTGATGTATTTTATGGGTATCGATAAAGCCCGTTTCAGAAAACCGGTCGTGCCAGGAGACCAGCTCATAATTGAAATGATACCAATGAAAAGCCGTGCAAATCTCTTTAAGATGTCGGGCAAGGCTTCTGTAGACGATATGTTGGTTGCAGAGGCGGAAGTGATGGCCATGTCGGGAGAAAAGCCATGATCCATCCTACTGCTATAGTTGATGCAAAGGCTGAGATTGATTCCAATGTCGAGATCGGACCCTACACGGTCATCGCCGGGGATGTCCAGATAGGGGCAGGCACTGTTATCGGTTCTCATGTCACAATAGATCGCTATACGACTATTGGACCGGATTGTACGATATTTCAGCACGCCGCCATAGGTGCGGTACCGCAGGCGTTGAAATTCAAAGGCGAAAAAACCTACGTGAAAATTGGTCGGGGGACAACCATTCGAGAATTTGTAACAATTCACCGGGGAACCGGTTTTGGCGGAGGTGTCACAGAAATTGGAGAAGAAAATTTCTTGATGGCCTATTGCCATATTGCGCACGATTGTTTTACCGGTCAGGGAGTGGTCTTTGCCAATGCCGCCAGCCTTGGTGGTCACATTAAAGTAGGAAATTATGCTACTCTGGGTGCGTTGGTAGGGGTTCATCAATTTGCTCGGATTGGAGACCATGCCTTTGTAGGAGGGGTGAGTGCCGTGACAAAAGATGTTCCGCCCTATGTGCTTGCATCAGGCACGCCTCGGGCTAAACTCTACGGATTGAACCTGGTGGGATTGAAGCGGCATCATTTTCCAGAAAAAACAATTCTTGCCTTGAAAAGGACATATCGCATCCTGTTTCGCCTGGGGCTAACGCTCAATGAAGGCATCGAAAGAGTAAAAGCAGAAGTCGATCAGATTCCAGAGGTTATGAATGTCATAAAGTTTATCAAGTCTTCTCAACGGGGGCTTACAAGATAAATCTAACCAATGACCATGCAACAGATTGGCATCATCGCAGGGGGCGGGCAATTTCCCTTTCTTGTCTCAAGGGCAGCCAAAAAGAGAGGCATAAAGGTTTATGCGGTAGCTCACATCGGTGAAGCGGACCCCGGCCTGGAAACAATGGTGGAAGAGATAAGGTGGATTCGGCTTGGACAGGTTAAACAGCTTATTCAATTCTTCAAGAGCCACCATGTAACCGAGGCCGTGATGGCAGGCTCTATAACAAAAACCAGGATGTTCTCCGGGCTGAGGCCGGACTTGAAAGCATTAAAGATACTGGCCGGCATTGATCACACGCAGGATGATGGTCTGCTTCGCGCTTTTGCGGCAGAGCTTGAAAAAGAAGGGATTGTCATTCGGGGGTCCGCTTTCTTGCTTCCGGAACTGCTGGCACCGAACGGATGCTGGACACGGCGGAAGCCTTCCAGCCGCGAAATGGCTGAGGTGCGTTTTGGATGGCGCATAGTCAAAGAGATTGGAAGGCTCGATATCGGGCAGACCGTTGTAGTTCGGAATGGGTCGGTGATGGCGGTAGAGGCGATTGATGGCACTGATGCCACTATAAGGCGGGGGGGGGAGCTTGGCAAAGAAAAAACCGTGGTTGTAAAGGCAAGCAAACCCAACCAGGATATGCGATTTGATATGCCGGCCGTGGGAGTCAAAACGCTTGAAACAATGATTGGTGTCCGGGCCTCCGTCCTGGCCGTTGAGGCTGGCAAGACACTCGCCTTTGACAGGGAAGCGATGGTCAAACTCGCCGATCAGCACAGGATTGCCATTATAGGGATAGATGCTTCAAGTGTGTAAAGTGAGCGAATAACTTATGAATCGAATACGCGTAGGTGTCGTCGGGGTTGGATACCTCGGAAAATTCCATGCTGAAAAATATGCACTCATGAATGGTGTTGAATTAGTGGGAGTAGTGGACATCATTGCCGAAAGGGCCGAGCGTGTTGCAAGACGGTTTGGAACGAAACCACTGACCGAATACACGGCCCTGATAGGAAAAGTAGATGCCGTGAGCGTGGTTGTCCCTACCCATCTTCATTTTCCCATAAGCCGCAATTTTCTGGAAAATGATGTCGATGTACTGATTGAAAAACCCATAACAAAAACAATTGATGAGGCCGATGCCCTGATTGAACTTGCCCGATCGCGCGGCCGTATTCTCCAGGTGGGCCATCTGGAGCGATTCAACCCCGCGGTTGTTGCCATGAGTGATATGGTGGAGCACCCCTTATTTATAGAGTCTGACCGTTTGAGTCTCTTTAAGCAACGTGGAACCGAGGTGGACGTAGTTTTGGATTTGATGATCCATGACATCGACATCATACTGCATTGCGTCAGATCCGAGCTTAAAAGCATTCATGCAGTCGGGGTTCCGGTCATATCTCCCAGGGTCGACATCGCCAATGCACGGCTCAACTTTGAAAATGGTTGTGTTGCAAATATGACTGCCAGCCGCATTTCTCTAAAAAATATGCGAAAGATCCGACTCTTCCAAAAAGATACGTATCTCTCAGTCGATTGTGCCAATCAGACTCTTACCGTTATCCGCAAAGACGACCACGATTCCAATGTTCCCATTCCTGGCATGTGCCTGCAGGAATCAACCTTTCCAAAAGCCGATTCCCTCGAGTGCGAGTTGAAAGCATTTGTCCAATCAGTTAGAGAGCGTCGGGCGCCGGCAGTATCAGGGCGGGAGGGCCGGAATGCCCTGAAAGTGGCCTGGCAGATCATGGATCAGATCAGGGCAAGCAGCAAAAACTTCCCAGACACCCTGTGAGCATTTCTAAGCAAAAGATAATGATTGTGGCCGGAGAGGCCTCCGGCGATATTCATGGTGCACGCCTTGTGGAGGCGATTCGGGAGCTTAACCCGGAGCTTGATTTCTTTGGGATAGGAAGCAGTGCCCTCCGGCAGGCCGGCGTTGACGTAAAGTTCGAAAATTCTCAAATAGCAGTGGTTGGGATTTCAGAGGCCCTGGCAAAGCTCAAGCTCCTTGCCCGTGCCCTCAGAGTTGCAAAGAGATCCCTCATAGAAACTCGCCCTGCCCTTCTCATCCTTATCGATTTCCCGGACTTCAACCTGCGTCTTGCCACTGTAGCCCGAAAGCATGGTATTCCAGTCATGTATTACATTAGCCCGCAAGTGTGGGCATGGCGGCGCCGAAGGGTCAAAAAGATCAAAAAAGTTGTTGATCACATGGTTGTAATCTTTCCCTTTGAGGTGCCTTTTTACAAGAGGTGGAACATTCCGGTTACCTTTGTCGGTCATCCCCTGCTCGATAGCGCAACATCGAAGACGCGCAGTGAAAAGGAAGAAAACGCAAATGAAAAGGAGTTGTTCATCGGCCTTTTGCCGGGAAGCCGCAATGAGGAAATCACCCGTTTGCTTCCTGCCATGATTCGGGCGGCGGAGATTATCTCTGAACAGATTCCTGGTGTCCGTTTTGCGATACCGGTGGCGTCCCGGGTAGAGATGGGACTGGTAAAAAGGATTGTTGAGAGAGTTCCCGTAACCGTTTTGATTCAAGCCGACGGAGTTCAGGACGTACTGGCCAAAGCAACCCTTGTCATAACTGCTTCGGGGACTGTCACTTTGGAAGCAGCGATAGCAAACGTGCCAATGATCATCGTCTACAGAATATCCGGCCTGAGCTATTGGCTCGCAAAATTGCTGATTCGCGTAAAATACATCGGGTTGGTCAACCTGATTGCGGGCAGAATGGTTGTCCCCGAGCTCATTCAGCACGAGGTATCAGCAGAAAACATCGCTCGACATGCATTAGAGATGCTTGAAGGTGAAAAAACACTTGCCGAAATTAGATCCCGGTTGCGCCAGGTCGTGCAACAGCTGGGCGCTCCCGGGGCCTCCAGGCGGGCGGCAGAAGTGGCCATGAGCTTGCTTTCCAAGTGATTAATTATGCTAACTCATGGTCGGGAGGCACAACCCAACAAAAAATGGTTCATCCAATGAAGGCAGTGAACCTTGTAGGCCGGAAATTGAATAAGTTGAAGTGGTGGATCATAGGGTGGCTCGGGAAAGGACTGGTTGACCTGATCTTTGGCACGACGCGAATCCGGACGGTTGATTTCGAAAAGGTTCGCAAGCAAGTAGAGACGAGGAAGGTTATCCTCGCCTTCTGGCATTCCAGATTGCTGATGGTTTCCTATCTTGCCAAGGGATGGGGTGGTGCCGCCCTTGTAAGCGGCTCCAAAGACGGGGAAATCATAGCACAGGTACTCGAGCGTCAGGGCCACGAGACGATTCGCGGCTCCACCACCCGCCACGGTGCCGAAGCATTAGTGAGGTTGGTTAAGATTCTCAAAGCCGATATTCGGCCCGCAGCGGTGGTCCCGGATGGTCCGAGAGGCCCGCGGTTCAAGGTGCAGCCCGGGATCGTAACCCTGGCTCAAAAGACCGGGTATCCCATTGTTCCTATCAGTTATAGTGCAAGAAAGATAAAAGTATTTTCGAGCTGGGACCGTTTTATTCTTCCCTATCCGTTCACAGAGGCCTGTGTTATATATGGCAGACTTATTTCAGTGCCTTGCAGGCTCAGCAAAGAGAAACAGGAAAGCTATCGTCTAATCCTTGAAGAGGAACTGAATCGCATTACAAAAACTGCAGACCGATATTATGGGCACAGGATAGATTGAAATCAGGAAGTCTCTCCAATTACAATACAAAAAAA